>CAYTUL010000526.1:0-3397 GCA_964441135.1 uncultured Desulfobacteraceae bacterium
TATCTTTTTGAGATTCCAATGGACGTTGCCATGGCCGAATATTTGGGGTTTATGCCTCATAACCCCTCGAAACAAAGTGTAATACCTTGCAAACCCCAAATATTTGGTCATTAGCTATGAAGCAGGTAGATATCTCATTGAAAAGAAATATCATACCGGATATCCATCTCCAGGCAGAGCCTGATAATCCTAACCTCCGCTATGCAGGAGTTTCAACCATGAAATGAAAAGCATGATTCAGGCTTTCCGACCATCGATATTTCCTAATCGGAAAGATGGAATCCACTGACTCAACGGTTGAAAAAATCTTATCATGAGTTAACTATTTGAAAATAAATTAAAATTTTCATTTAATCATCAACTGTTATGCCGAATGCTGTTTATGAAAACGTATAATCGTTGACAAAAAATTTCATGATAGTATAAATCAAATAATCCGCGGAGACAAGATTTTGGATAAAACCATTCCCAGTAAGATAAGAGTAATCAGGCAGAACCAGGACATAACCCTGAAATCTTTAGCCGAAAAAACGGGATTGACCGAGGGTTATCTTTCCAAGATTGAAAACTCCGAAAACGCGCCCCCCATCTCCACCCTGAGACGTATTGCCACGGCCCTGGGGTTTGACGTCTCCTATTTTTTCCTCCCGGATTCAGAGGACCGGGATAATAACCCTAACATTAAAATTGATAGGGCAAGCTGCAGCACTGACGGGACCTATTCAGCGAGGCCCCTTGAAGAGAACGAGTATGGCTATGATTATAAGCCCCTCGCCCTCAAAAAAAATGGAAAGAACATGGAGCCCTACACCCTGTTCCCGGATTTTGAGCCGGGAGGGGTCATCCAATCCAATGGCGAATATTTTATGTATGTCCTGAAGGGGTCCATCGAATTCTTTTACGGCACCCATAAATACAGTTTTTCCGCGGGGGATAGCGCCTATTTCGACGGCCATATCCCCTTCCAGGCAAAGAGCGTGGGGAAAGAAAAGGCAATGCTTCTGGTCATCATCTATCCCTACAAGAGGTCATGATATTCGAGGCCGCTGTGAAACATTTACGGAGGTGACAAGGCTCGGCTGTACCGATCATAGCCTTTTCCGAAACCGGAACGTTTTCAGTCATACCGGCGGTAACAGGATCATGCCTGATCCTGAACCCATTTTCTTGTAGCAGGGGTATTTCATATCACCATGTAACCAAAAAAGGAGGGAAAAATGTCACGGAGATTACTTAGGTTCACTGTTTTGCTGTTTGTTGTTGTGCTCGTCCTTTTTCTGGCGTCCCCGGGCTCCATGGCGGCGCCGAAACCCAAGACACTGAAAATCGGTGTCATTGTGTTCATGGGATGGTCCCTGGGCGTTGACATGGTCCGGGGCATCGAGATAATGGCTGAAAACGTCAATAAAAAGGGCGGCCTGGATGTTGGTGGGGAAAAATACAAGATTGAGCTGATCAAATACGATTCCAAGTTCAATCCCGAGACGGCGCGCTCGGCAGCCGAGCGACTGGTCTATCAGGATAAGGTAAAATACATAATTGGCGATGAGACCATAGACGCCTGGCTCTCTGTCACTGAAGAGAATAAGGTACTGGTGGTCGCCATCCTGTCCAGCCCGACAATCTTTAACCCGAAAAACAATTACCTATTTCAGGGAACCTCCTTACAGACCGGCATGCCCACGGCCTGGGGATGGTTTGCCAAAAATAACCCCCAGGTGAAGAATAGTGTCCAGGTCTTCCCTGACAACAAGATAGGCCAGATCCGTTCCGGACTCGCAAAGAAACATGCCAAGATCTTCGGTCCGGCCCTTCCGGAGGATTTCCTGATCTTTTACCCGCCTGAGGCAACGGACATGAGTGTCGTGGGGACCAAGGCAAAGACCTTGAATCCGGACGCCTTTTGTGCCACTGGAGGCGGGATCCAGGGAGACGCCCTCTGTTATAAAGCGGCCTGGCAGGCCGGGTATAAGGGGACCATATGGAGCTTTGTAGGCGTCTCCGAGGAGATGTTCGGGAGGGTCGTTCCCCTGGAGTGCATAGAGGGATTGATCTCCGTCCAGTACGTCACGGAATTAGAGTCCCCACCGCCCGTGACAAAGGAATTCAAGGATTCCTGGGTGGCCAAGTATGGGAAATGGGAGTCCCCGGCGGTCAGCTTTTCGGATTCCTTTCTGATCATGACAACGGGCATAAGCAAGGCCAAAAGCCTTGACACGGATAAGGTGGCTGAGGTGATGAGCCACGGCATGCGGTTTGAGGGGATACAGGGATCCGGCAAGATGATCAGCCGGCCGGACGTGGGTAACCCCAAGACCGTGGATGTGATCTACGGCACCATTATGAAGCAGACAGTCAATGGAAAGCCGAAGATCCTGGCCAATCTGAGCCCGGACGACGCCTATGAGATTAACAAGGAATTCTGGGGCTGGTAGGGATCTATAAGCCGTCCCATTCACCTCATGGCCCCTTTGATATGGGGTGAATGGGACCCGCCGTTCATACGGGAACCCTGGGGGATCTCTCTTGGTAACTCTATTAGCTCAATTGATTATCGACGGGATAGTCACCGGCCTGGTCTATGTGATCCTCGCCGTGGGCCTTGTCCTGATACTCAGTGTCTCCAGGATATTCTTTATCGCCTATGGTCAGTTCTATATGTTAGGGGCCTATATCGTATGGGGCTCCCTGACCCTGTGGAAGATCCCCTACTTCCTCGGCCTGTTGACGGCCGTCCTGGCCACTGCCCTATTGGGATTGCTGTGCTACCAATTTATCTTTCGTTATGTGCAGTACAGGGGGGGCCAGTTCCTTTCCAACATCGTCGCCGCCATCGGCCTGATGATGATCATGGGACAGGCGGGCCTGCTCATTTTCGGGACAATAGCCAGAAGTGTGCCGCCCGTGTTTCCGGGCATCATAGACCTGGCCGGTATATCCATACCCGTTGAAAAGCTCGTCATGGTCCTCCTTACCTTAATAATAGCCATAGCCGCCTTCTTCGTCTATGAGAAGATGAAGGTGGGAAGGGCCATGCGCGCCGTATCCCTTAACTCTGAGGCCGCCACATTACAGGGCGTAAAAGCCAACACGGTATATCTTGCGACAATGGGATTCGGCTGCGCCCTGGCCGGTTTCGGGGGAGGTGTCATGGCGCCTGTGTATGTGATCTATCCGGAGATGGGTTCCAACATCATCCTGTCGGTCCTGTTAGTGATCATGTTGGGGGGTACGGACAGCATGCTGGGCGCGGTCCTCGGTGGATTGGTCCTGGGCATCACCCTGGTCTTCGGCCAGTATTTCCTGGGGAGCCTGGCCCAGATATTTCTCTTTGTTGTTATCGGAATAATTCTATTCTTCAGGCCGGGCGGTCTGCTTGGCAAGGCGGAACTGGAAG
>CAYTUL010000527.1:0-3391 GCA_964441135.1 uncultured Desulfobacteraceae bacterium
AAATGCTTTTGCATGTATTCCATGAAGGGTCCCACGTAGTGGGCGTCATAGGTCCAGAGGACGTACTTCTTTTCAAAGGGGATGTGATTGTTTTCAACGTAACGGAAGGGATAAAAGAGAACAGGTACGCGTTTCATATTGTATTCACCGGCCAGCTTGGATACGGCGATGGAAAGTATATTCCACTGCAGATCTTCCCTTATTACAATGATCTTGATGCAGTTCAACAGTTCCGAAAGATTGATCCCCAGATCTGAATAATTGGCGATAAGAATGGCCGTCAATTTTTCCCCATGCGCAAGGGAATATAAACGCCAATCCCTCATGAAACCCAGATCCCTATAGACCTGTTTCAGGGATTCTTCCCCCGGACTGTCTTGATCCAGACAAAGGGCGTCCACAAGAAGCCCTCCGGAGGTATGCTCATAAAAACGGCTTAATTCCCAGATATCAAGAGCCGAGCATTCCCTGAGGGTCCATTCCTGCGGGAGCTGGGTTCCCACGGAGAGGCTCGTATAGGGGAGGTAGGCAAAGAGATCGGTTGAACAGCCACGGGGATTGTTGAGGCTCCTGGCAAAACCTCCGAATATCCTGTCCGGGAATTTATTCTCAGGGCGGTAATAACACATAACATAGTCCATCTTTGCGGACGGAAGTCGATACATATCATTCATAAAATGCATGATCTGTTTCAGGACCAGGAAGCCGGTGCGTTTACTGTCCATGGCCCTCGCGGCGTGGTGGTGAATCAACCAGGTCTTATCATAGGCCCTTATCATAGACATATGGCCGTAGATCTTTCCGTGTTTCTGAGAGGTAAAATGCCGGGCGATCTCCGGGCTTTCCTGGTAGAGTTTCCTATAGGTTTCTTTGAATTTTTCTCTATTTGCCTGGATTAGTCTGTATTTAGTTGGATATATGAATCCGGTATCAAAGAAAAACTCCCAGAGGGCATCCATATCGACCTCACAAGAGATATAGGCGTTCGAATCAAGGACACTGGTAAGAATATGGGTCAAGACACTGTATTCATTAATCCCCATGTCAAGGATGGAAAGCCCCAAACGAATCCCTTGTCCTGGTTCCCGGAGAACGTATATCACCTGGGCCGTGCACTTTATCATCAAGCCGCCAGCGAAATGAATTTTCAGGTCGGGAATAATCATACCGGGCATCAGGACACTTTCGTCCGCTTCTTCATGGACTGAAAAGCCCGAGGTGGAGATGTCAAAACACTCAAGTTCAATCCTCTTTTTCAACAGGGGATGACGGAAGACAAAATTGGGTGTCGGGATTAACTTCTGGCGAATGTTACGATACTGTTTCTTCCTGAAACGTTGTATCCTTTCATCAATATGTGTCAGTACAATCTCCCTCTTCCGGAGTTTGCCATCCTGACGGATACACTTGCAGGTACCGGAAAAAATTATCTGAAGATCGTTTCGTAAATGGATTGTGACCGTTTCGTCCGGATTAAACCAGTTGAAGGAGCAGGTTGGATCGGATTCTACGTTGATGCGAAATCCAAGGGCACTAAAATCCAGCAATGTGCCTCTGGCGTGAAAACCGCTCTGGGTCATTTCCGCGTTGATTTCATAACAGGCATATCGTCTTGCCTTTCGCTGACCTATACTGTAGCTGATTTCCGGCAACCGGACAGTCAGGGAATTCCTGTTCAGACAGGTCAGCACGGCGGGTACGAGGGTCATGTACTGTCCATCATCTATTAAAATGTGGAGGAACTGATATCTTTTCAGCTCTGAAATGGTGAGACTTGGATCTGACAGGCGACAGGTGAGCTCTTTTCCCAGGCAGGGTTCAGGGCAAGCCTTCACAAGAATAGCTTCTTTATATTCGGGATGACGCATATGAATCAGGAGATTTCCATCCACAAAATGGATGTGATTGAACATATTTGTCAGGGCCTTTTTATCTATTTTTCTTGCGTTTTCTATTTTATCTTCCAGGTCCTTGTGTCTGAAAAGCCAGGGGGGAAGTCCAAGACCGCTGTTTGACCTTTTTTCTATTCGATCGATATCCTTCTGAATGACCTCTGATGGTTTTTTTGATTCCATTTTCATTTCTCCTGATTCTTTCATTTATAATAGGTCCAGGATTATTAGCCGAATATTGCCATTACTCATGCGGACTCCTGTATATGCTCATAGATGATCAGTATACCTTCCGTTATAAAAAGACTATAGACATGATAATTTTCAACGGATCCATCATTTCTTAAAAATTCGATACGTGTATCCTGAACGACCCGGTTCGGGGAGGCCGTGATATCATCATATATTTTTTCGAGTATGCCGACTTCTTCGTCAGAAATGCCTTTGTAAAGCCTTTTAAGCCAGGTCTTTGCGTATTTCATTTTCGCGAACGACATATGGTAAGCGATTATATCCTTCCAGTTTTTTACCCTGTAATGAAATTTCCAGTTAAAGAGCAGCTTGAAGATGTTCCGCGATTCGAATTCTTCTGTAAGACCGGGCGTCTGATCAAAAAAAATCCTTTCTGCTGCTTGGTTTATCCAGGATATCTCAAAATCATAATTAATCAGGTAGGCTGAAGATTTCAGATCTTCAAGTGTAAGTTTAAGTTTTCCCCTCTGTAACCCGGTTTTCGTCTTTTTACCTGGGATATCATGAATTCCGTCCGGCGACAGCAGTCGGGATCCGGCAGAATTTTTCGCCGGATGTTTCCTCATACCATTGCCCAATTCCTTCGCGATGGTGTCCATGGTCTTTCCTTCCTTTTTAAGTATCTTTACTTTCCGGATTCTGTCTAAGACAGTTTGAGAAAAATATCCGAGTTTTTTAATGCCCTGGACCTTTTCGCCGGGACTTCTTATAATCGGTCTTGGAATAATGCCCATTTTGATGTAATTGTTGAGGGTTGCCCTGGATATGCCTGTTTTATCGAGAATTTCTTTACTGCTTATGAGTTTTAGATCACCAAAATCGGACATTTGGCTTCTTTTTCGTAATGATGAGATTTAGACTGCATTATCATAATATTACAATCAATGTTTATGACGGGATCATTACATTTTCCTATACAACGTTGCGAAAAAAATGTCAAGGATTTATTTATACTGCCTAAAAATATTTATACAGTTTAAATAGACTGTTTGATTATGCTATTTGCCTTCCGCGCAAATAGATCCTTAAAGGAGATTCTAAAGAGGAGAGAATATGGATAGGTTTGCCACTGATCACGATGAAATTGGCGGGCATGCCGGGAGTCAAGCACCCTGTTGAATCCTCAAGGCCCAGGAGCCTGGCCCCGTTTGATGTCGCACTCTTGATCACTTTTTCGAGAGAAATACCCGCAGACAGAAGAAGCCTTATCTCTTCCCAGATTCCTTTTCCGTGATGCACCCCGGGAC
>CAYTUL010000528.1:0-3387 GCA_964441135.1 uncultured Desulfobacteraceae bacterium
ATTCAGGGCGAATTTCCCGAACTCCCTGACAATCACCGCTTCATAGGGGAAATTGATAGTAAGGTAGGGGTTTTCCCACTCGCCAAGGACTCCAAGGCGTTTGAATTCATTCTTCTGGATTTCTACATATTTTTCGGCATATTTTCGGCAATATTCCCTGATCTCGACCTGGGACATATCTCTCTTGTTTTCCCCTAATTCCATTTCAATCTTATGTTCTATGGGGAGGCCGTGGCAATCCCATCCCGGGACATAGGGGACGCTAAAACCCGCCATCTGCTTTGATTTGATGATGATATCCTTTAATATCTTATTAAAGGCAGTCCCTATGTGAATATTCCCGTTGGCATAGGGCGGACCGTCATGGAGCATGTAACGCTTCCGTCCCTGGGAAGCCTCCCTGATCATCTGATAAAGTCCTTCCCTGTCCCACTTTTCGATGATTTCCGGTTCCTTTTTTATAAGATTCGCCTTCATAGGAAACCCGGTCTGCGGGAGATTCAGTGTTGATTTATAATCCATGGTTCGAGAAGTGCCTCCGTTTTTGATAATCTATTGTGCTTATCAAATGAAGGCATTTAAGTCAAAAGGTTTAAGATATGGGGTCATCGGTATCCGAAATTAACTTTGATTTCAATAGAAACTACCAGTCGATTTTGGACAAGAGTGATCCTTAGCTTTCTATTTAATATTGACATAATTCTGTATAATAAGTATTAGAGTTTTATAGTTTTTACGCATTTATCCAAGGAGAGCCGATCATGATCAGGGTAAGACATTTCATTTTATTATTATTAGGCTTTTTTCTTACCAGTTGCGCCCCTGTTGTTTTTCTTGCCGGCGCGGCCGTGGGTGTCAGCAGCTACAAATATTATGAAGGCGCCTTGACAGTCTTATATCAGGCACCCTTTGAGAAGACCTGGGATGCTTCCCTTAAGGCCGTGGATCAAATGGGATTCCAGATAGAGGACAAGGAACAGGAACTCACCAAGGGGATAATAAGCGCCAAACTGACGGATGATAGACGGGTAACAATAAATCTGGAATATGTTTCCTCCCAGGAGACCAAAGTGTCCATCAGAGTAGGCATTTTAGGGGATGAAAACGCCTCCAATGTGATCAAAGACAAGATAAGGGATTTGCTTTTCAAATAATACCGGATGTCAAGTTAATTCAACTCACGGGTCATGTTCGCCAGATAACGACATATGAAGGCCCTCTGCTCCCCATTATAATAACAACTGCAGGGGCAGTTCAGGTTCTTCAGGGATAGGATCTCATTTCAAATCCTGACGTCGCCTGCCGTCGATCTTCCTGCCTTCCAGAAAAGCGTCTACAATCGAGTAAAGCCAGACAATTCCAAAAACCATTAACAGGATCCAAAAGACCGAAAAATCGTCCCTTCGTAGCTTTTCCATTATAACCAGAGAGTCTGATGGGACGATATCCTGTGTTTCAACGAGGGAAAGGATCATGGTGGTCAGTTTCACGACGGAGCCTATGAGAAGAATAAATACAACAGCAAGAATGGTTAGTCCCTTTTTCCTATTTTGGTTCAGTATCTGTCCCAGTCCCGGTATGATGATGGCAGAACACAGGGGTGAGAGTATGGACTTTTTCATGATCTTCCCTCGATGAAGAATCCCGCATTGCTCTATTTTGGCAGCTTCGGTCTCCCTTTGTCAATAGCCAATTGGTTATGAGTTGAGCGGTTCGGCGTTCCGGGTTGAAGAATCCCGAACAGTCCTTATAAAAAGGTTATGCACAACCGGCAACGAACGGCTATGTCCATTTTATCATTGATATTTTTACTCCCATGATCTAAGGTGCCGCTTTAGCATGAGCCTGTTTTAGGATGAAATATAACGCCCGGGATGATATATGATTGAAGATATAAGACCTGCAATAATGGATCACCCTTTTCCGAAATCCACTTCTCTGATCGATAAATGCAGGAAACTTCAGGAACTGATTACTCCCGAAGATCATTTGGCCGTTATTATAAACGCGGACCCGGATTCCATGGCGAGCGCCATGGCGCTTAAGAGGTTTTTCTGGAGAAAGGTAAAGAAGACATCCATATACCGAACGAACGTTGTAAAAAGGGCGGATAATCTGGCCATGATAAAGTTGCTGAAAATGGATCAGAAATATATTCGAAAGCTTGACAGATCCGAGGTAACCAAATGGGCGGTCGTTGATTCCCAGCCACATCATTCGGAGCAGTTAAATAAGTACAGGTTTGATATTATCATTGACCATCATCCACTGGGTCCCGCATCAACCGGGCAGTTTGTCGATATCAAGGAGGATTACGGGGCAACCTCCACTATTCTAACGGAGTATCTCAGGGCCGTAGGAATCAAGCCTTCCCCGAGATTGGCTACGGCATTGTTTTACGGAATAAAGACCGACACCGACAACTTTGTACGGCATTCATCTCCCAACGATATCAATGCATTCCGGTACCTGTACCAGTATGTGAATATCAATATCATAAAAAAAATAGAGTCTTCCGAAATAACAAAGAAGTCATTGAACAGCTTCTTGAAGGCAATGGAGAAGCTTACATTTGTCAAAGATATTGCCTTCATACACATGGGAAAGGTGGATAATCCCGATATTCTTGTAATCATAGCCGATTTTTTTCTGAAGATGGCGGAGGCCACATGGGCTGTCGTATCGGGGGTTCATGGGCAGAAACTTATTATTATACTAAGAAACGCGGGTTTCCGCCTTGACGCGGGCAACATGGCGAAAAGGCTTTTTGGTCCCTACGGGTTTGCGGGAGGGCATAAGAGCGCGGCCAGGGCAGAGATTCTGCTCAATGATATCCAAAAAGAAGTGAGCGAGGAATCGAATTATTCTCAATTTGTTCTGAACAGGTTGAAAGGCGTTTAGAGGGGCGACCATTGACTGAAGTCATAAATCAGATAATCAACGAAAGACTAATCGATGAGGTCAAGACATCCATCGGGGAGAAGAACAGGGCTTTTCTTATGAAGCTAATCCGTGAGATGCGAGCCGCAGACCTTGCCGATCTTATAGAGCACCTCGAATCCGATGAACGTCTGTACCTCTTTGAACTACTGGAGCCGGAGGGCGCGGGAGATGTCCTGATGGAGATTGAGGCTCCGGTCCAGGAGAGTATCATCAGCGATCTTGACAATAAGGTCATCACAGAGATCGTTCAGGAACTTGACTCCGATGACGCGGCTGATATCGTGGGAGACCTTCCCCAGGAGCGTGCAAAGGAGATCATCGATACCCTTGAGAACGAGGTATCGGAGGAATTAGAGAAGCTTCTTCCCTACGACGAAGATACGGCCGGAGGCATCATGGCCCTGGAATATGTGGCCGTGAATAAGAGCTCCACGGTCCAGGAGG
>CAYTUL010000529.1:0-3382 GCA_964441135.1 uncultured Desulfobacteraceae bacterium
GCTCTGGCCGATAGGAGAATCTTTTCTATGGAATCAAGTCGATGGTCTATTTCAGAGCCCTTTTCCAGTCTCTTTATACAGACCGAGATATCCGTTAAAACGGCCCCTTCTTTTTCATAAAGCATCTGGTAAGACTCATTAATAATCTCTTTAAGTTGCTCTGCATGTTTGAGACGTTTTTTCTCGTCTTCCAGAAAACGATCCTCTTCTTCGGCTATATTGGCGGCTTCAATCTCTTTTATCTGAAAAAGTGATAGTTCCTGCCGCTGTTTCTCCTCCCTGATTTCCCTTTCATATCGGATGATACTTTCTCTAAGGGTTTCATATACTTTAAAAGACCCGGCAAGCTCCATGCGTTCATCGGACAACCCTCCGAAATCGTCTAAAAGATATAGGTGATTATCAGGTCTGAGAAGAAGTTGATGTTCGTGCTGACCTGAGATACTGATTATCATCATTCCCACTCTGGTTAAAGTCTGCAGGGTCGCCATGGATCCGTTAATCATGATTCGGTTGCGACCTTCCCTGGAGATCGTACGCCTTATCAGCAGCTCACCGCCAAAGGGGTAACTCATTTCAGACATTACTTCGTTTAAAACCGTGTTATTCGGCAGTGTGAAAAGGGCCTCGACCCTTGCGTCGTCAGCACCCGTGCGTACGAGATCCGACGACGCCCTTCCCCCAAGGATGAGATTTACCGCGTTAATAATGATCGACTTACCAGCGCCTGTCTCTCCGGAAAGGATATTCAGCCCGGATTTAAAATCGATCTCTAAATGGCTGATAATGGCAAAATTGGAGATGGTCAAATGGGTGAGCATGATGAATCATATTGACTGTTATAAAATAAAGAAAAACATAACTATTTAGCCCTTTTCAAAAGCCTGGGGGCTCAGCAATCTCTTTCCCGGGGCGAAAGCCTCCGGCAGTAATGCAATGTACCATTGCCACTCAGGCGGGCGGTTTGACGTCCCTTAATAAGGGGAAGGTCTCCTTCCGGCATAAAATGGTTACAGTTATCCGCCCGCCAACCCATGTGGGTTTGCAAATCAAGGCGCACTGAATCAAGTTCGCCCCGTCCAAGAGATCCCCGAGCCCCCATCTGAATTGACTACCTTTTCAAAAGGCTAAAGTGTTACAGAAAAACAATAAATTGAAATCCTTTCCGATTGACCTCAGTGATTTCCGCGTCCTGTTAAACCTGCTCCCAGGTAACCCTTAGCACTTCCTGATAGGTCGTCGTCCCATCCAAAAGCTTTTTAATAGCGTTTTCCCTTAAGGTAACCATTCCTTCTTTTCTTGCGACCTGACGGATCTTTCCGATATCAGATTCCGAGTCGATGACGTACTGGATCGATTCCGTTATTGGAAGGACTTCATGAATTCCTGTCCTGCCCAAATAACCCGTGCCGCGGCATTTAAGGCACCCTTTCCCCCTGTGAAGCTCAAGGGAGCCACTCTTTCCTGTGTTCAGACCAAGTGCTGCCAGTTCATTGGAATCCATTCTGTAGGTCTCCTTGCAATTCGGGCAGATTTTTTTAACCAGTCTTTGCGCGAGGATCCCCGCAAGGGTTGCCTTAATAAGAAAGGATGGAATTCCCAGGTCCAGAAGACGAGTTATGGATGAAGGTGCATCATTGGTATGAAGGGTGGAGAGTACGAGGTGCCCGGTAAGCGCCGCCTGTATGGCGTTCTCGGCTGTTTCCAGATCCCTCAGCTCGCCGATCATAATAATATCCGGGTCCTGTCTCAGGATGTTTCGCAAGATAGATGCGAACGTTACACCTATGACAGGCTGGACCGCAATCTGGTTAAAGTCCTCATATACCATTTCTATGGGGTCCTCTACGGTCGTAATATTGACTTCAGGAGAGGAGAGATAGCGCAGCGTGGAATAGAGGGTGGTGGATTTTCCGCTTCCGGTAGGTCCGCAGACCAGAATGATCCCGTGGGGAAGGTTGATAAACTGCTGGTAGCGGATTAAATCCATGGATGTGAATCCCAGGTTTTCAAGGTCCTGAAAAAGAATATCCGGGTCCATGATCCTCATTACAAGTTTTTCTCCAAAGGCCACCGGTATAGAAGAGACCCTTATCTCGGACTCCAGACCCTCCTTTTCCATCTTTATACGCCCATCCTGTGGCCTCCTCTTCTCTGCCATATCCAGTCTGGCAATGGTCTTTATCCTGCTTGTAATAGCGGGGTGGACATTCTTGGGGAGTTCGTAAACCGTGTGCAGGGCCCCGTCAATTCGAAGCCTTACGATACTCTTGTTCCTTTTAGGTTCGATATGGATATCACTTGCCCTCTGATCAAAGGCGTAGCTGAAGAGGTGATCCACAGCGTTCACGATATGCTGATCGTCGGAGAGAAGCTCTTCCGAAGAACGGAGGCGTACGAACTGTTCCAGATTGCTCAAGTCGATAGAAGGCCCGGCGAATTCTGTTTCGGCGGCCATGATGGACCGCTTAAATCCGAAAAATTCACCGATTAATTTTATAATATCCGTCTTGGTGCTGACCACGGTCTTGATTTTCAGGTGAGTTACTTGAGCTATGTCATCTATGGCCTCCATATTGAAGGGATTGGGCGTGGCAACGGTCATGTAACCATCCTTGACCTCGATTGGGAGAACCAGGTGTTTCATGGCAAATGTGTGGGGTATGGTGCTCGTGACAAGGTCCAGATTCAGATTCAAGGGATCGATCTTTTTGAATGGAATTTTCCAGGCTTTGGCAAGACTCTGAAAAATGGTATCCTCGTCGAGAATCTTGGATTGGTCATCCGCCCTCCTTAACTCAAGCGAAGTTATAATATCAATAATTGTCACGGGATTAGCCATCCTGACTTTGGACCCTGATGAACTGCTTCTCATCTCCCGGATCTTTTCCAGTTTGTGTCTGACCCGATTCCTTTTTACCATGATCTCCTGCTTCTGCTCTTCAGATAGAAGACCGCGATTCAGGAGAATTTTGCAGATATTTTCATCAGTGAAATTTTTTTGGGGGGCACCATTCATCTCTCTTCATCCGGAGCATTTTCTTTTTCTGTATTTTCGATAAGTTTCCCATCCTTAAAAAGACCCTTAAACACCCTTCCATCGGCGATAGTCAGGGCTCCCTGTCCATCAGGGATGCCATCCTTCCATTGACCTGCATATTTATCGCCGTTGGGGTAGTCCATTGTTCCCTCTCCATTGAACTTGCCGTCGCTGAAGTTGCCCGAATAGATGCGTCCGTCCGGGTATCTCATTTCACCCTGCCCCGCAGGTACACCGTTTTTCCACTGACCGGTATAGGTGTCACCTTCCGGGTATTTTAAAGTCCCGCTACCGGAACGCCTATCATCCCTCCACTCCCCTTCATACCTGATACCGTTGGGG
>CAYTUL010000530.1:0-3373 GCA_964441135.1 uncultured Desulfobacteraceae bacterium
GCCGTATGGGTTACATAGAGAAAGTTATAGTCAGGAACACCGGGATCTAACCTTCTGGCCCATCTCAGGGCTACTTTTTTCTCATTTTCATGAGCATTGCCCCATTCAAAGGGGATCTTAGCCAGGAAATCGGGGTCATTCATCAACTCATTTTTTTCTTCCATACCGGCTAACCGGGGCGGCGTAAATCCGGTGAGGGTGATTAGGGCCTCCCTCTTGTCTTGATGTCCCTTAAGCTCAAAGGAGCTTACAATAAGATAACGTCCTTTCTTTTCCGAGTTCCTGTACCAGCTTCCCTGCCGGGCACAGGTCTGATTCCATACCCCGGGCGGGACAAGGGAGATCCGGTTCCTCTCGTCAAGGGGTGAGCACACGACCCCGCGAACCTGTCTTATCCTGATATTTCTGTCCTTTAATTCTTCTATTATCTGATTTTTCTCAACTTCCGTGAGCCAGTAGACATGCTTTATGTAATGGAGGGCCGGTTTCAAGACATCCCTTTCGCAAAATTTTATACCATGGGAAGAGGTTTAAGGGCAAGGCATTGCCCAGGATAGCGTAATCTCCCCGGAAGGGAAACATAAATATCTCACTCTGCCTGGATTTCCCCATTTAACCGTAAATCCTGGGGGCTTGTACACCCTCGTCCATGTCTATGGGAAACAAAAAAACCGGATAATGTGAAATTTCCTTCCATGCGTTAGGTCCTTTGTGATACAACCTATAAACGTTCCTGTTTCTCCAGCGGGCTCTTACCCGGAGGCGTGCAGGGATAAACGGCCGGAAGGAATCATCCCGGCAGGAGGTCGGCAGATTTTGTATTTCAAGGTCAAGACATGCGAGGAGGTCTTTGAAATCCTGAAAGGATTTCAACCCACCGGAGAAGAAAGGGTCCCGCTGAAGGAGGCCCTGGGGCGCGTCCTGAGTAGGGAAATCATATCTCCCGAGGACCTGCCGGGTTTTAGCCGGTCCTCCATGGACGGCTACGCCGTCATGGCAAAAGACACCTTCGGCGCTTCCGAGAGCCTGCCGGCTCTTCTGGAAATAGCGGGAGAGGTAATCATGGGTAAACCGCCTGTCCTGAAGGCGGAACCGGGAAAGGCGATAATGATATCCACGGGCGGAATGCTTCCCGAGGGCACCGACGGGGTCGTCATGCTGGAATACTGCCACGCCCTTGACGACAGGACCCTCGAGGTAAGCCGTTCCATATCCCCCCTGGAAAATGTGATTCGTAAAGATGATGACTTCAGGGCGGGATCGACGGTGTTTGAAAGAGGCCGGGTCATGCGGCCCCAGGACATCGGCCTGTTAGCGGGCCTCGGCATTTCCCAAGTGAATGTGCACCGGAGGCCAAAGGTGGCCATCATATCCACCGGGGACGAAGTGATCCCCGTGGATCAGCGACCGGAACCCGGACAGGTAAGGGATATCAACAGCCATACCCTGAGCGCCTTCTGCCTGCAGGCGGGCGCCACCCCCACTGTCCTGGGACTGTGCGGGGACAGTTTCGAAAAATTAAGGGAGATGGTGGTTCAGGGCCTTCATGAGGCCCAAACCCTTTGGATATCCGGCGGCAGTTCCCTAGGGATCCGGGACCATACCCTGAAGGTCTTTGAATCCTTTGACGACATGGAACTGCTTGTCCACGGGATATCCATAAGCCCCGGAAAGCCGACCATAATCGCCCGGATCGGGGACAGTGCAGTATTCGGACTGCCCGGCCACACGGCCTCGGCCATGGTTGTGGCGGAGGTCTTTCTAAATCCGTTTCTGTCCGGGCTTTCGGGGGAAAGGGAATTTCATGAAGACTGGTCCCTTCATGTGGAGGCCGAATTGAGCCGGAATATCGAATCCGCGAGCGGAAGAGACGACTATATCCGGGTAAGGCTGGAAAAAAGGGATGACAGGCTCATCGCCGAGCCGATCTTCGGCAAATCCGGGCTGATATCCACGCTGGTTGAGGCCCACGGATTGATCCGGGTGGACAGGAACACCGAGGGTCTTTACAAGGGACAGCAGGTCCGGGTGATTCTCTTCAGGTCCTTTAGAGGAGTATCCTGATGAAGAGGCATGTATATCTGGCCATGAAGAGCCTCGAAGAGGCCGTTCAGATATTTTCGGAATTGGGCCGTGACGTGCGGACCCTTTCCGAAGTGATTCCCACGGAAGAATCCTTGGGACGCGTCACCTCCGAACCCGTATTCGCCGGGATCTCGGCCCCGTCCTATCACTCATCGGCCATGGACGGTATCGCCCTCCGAGCCGAGGAGACCTATGGGACCACGGAAAAGAATCCCATGATTCTTGAGATCGGAAAGAATGCGCTATGGATTAACACCGGACAGGCAATACCGGAATCCTGTAACGCGGTCATTATGGTTGAAAAGGTACACCAGCTTGACGATGATCATATCGAGATCCGTTCCCCGGCCTATCCCTGGCAAAATATCCGAAAAGTGGGCGAAGATATCGTCGCGACCCAGATGCTCCTCCCGCAAAACCACCGGATCCGGTCCTATGACCTGGGTGCGCTGATATCGGCAGGTATCCTTTCTATCGCAGTCCGGAAAAAGCCCGGTGTTGCTATTATTCCCACGGGGTCCGAGCTCGTAAATCACAGGGAAATAAAGAGCCCAGGGCAATTGAAGGCCGGCCAGATAATAGAATCCAACTCCATCACCCTCTCGGGCCTTGTCCGTGACTGTCACAGCATACCCGTTGTATATGATATCGTACCGGACAGGGAGCAGGACATTCGCAGGGTGTTGCAGGAAGCGGTCGCGTCGGAAGCGGACCTGATCATCATCAACGCAGGGTCATCCGCGGGCAGCAGGGACTATACGGCCGATATCATAGAGGAGATGGGCGAGGTCCTGGTGCACGGTGTGGCCATGATGCCCGGAAAACCGACCATCATTGGCCGCATTGCCCGTAAGCCGGTTATCGGCATTCCCGGCTATATGGTTTCGGCCGTGCTGTCATTTGAACAATTCGTGAGGCCTTACCTCTTCAGCATGCAGGGCCTTCGGCCCCCGGAAAAGAGACTCCTGACCGTCAGACCCTCGAGGGACATCCCTTCCAGACTCGGAACGGAGGAATTCTTGAGGGTGAATATCGGGAAGGTAGGGGGCAGGGCGATCGCAACGCCCCTGCCCAGGGCAGCGGGTTCGATTACCACCCTTACAAGGGCCGAGGGCATTATCCGGATCCCCGCCCTCGCAGAAGGTGTAACCCAGGACGAAGAGATCGAGGCGGAGCTTCTCGTGGATGAAGAGGAATTGGAGAATACCGTTGTCATTATCGGCAGCCACGATATCACCATAGATATTCTCGCGGACGAGATCAGGAAGGGGGGGAGGAATATCCGTAT
>CAYTUL010000531.1:0-3370 GCA_964441135.1 uncultured Desulfobacteraceae bacterium
TAGCTCAGCTGGCAGATCAGTTGACTCTTAATCTATTGGTCGAGGGTTCGATACCTTCCAGGCCCACCAGAAAAATATAAAGGGATTAGGCGTCAGCCTGATCCCTTTTTTCGTCCATCCATGGCAATAGCAAGTGGGACAATCCTATCTTTTCCCTTGATATTAAATTTTAACTTTTGTTTAATTCTACTGAAAAAATTAAAATAACTTGTAATATGAGAAAGGAAAAAAGATATATTGAATCCAGAAAATTTACTCACAAGAATTACGATTAATCCCAAGATCATGCTTGGAAAGCCTATTATCCGCGGCATGAGGATAACTGTCGAACATATACTTCGGGCCCTGTCCGCCGGTGTCTCGGAACAGGAACTGCTTCAAGAATACCCTGACCTCGAAAAAGACGATTTTCGGGCAGTGTTCGCATATGAAACCAAACTTGTCGAAGAAGAGCAGGTTTTTCCAGTAAAAATATCCTTATGAATCTATCTGAATTGAAATTCATCGTCGATGTAGGTGGGGGTAAAGCGATCGAAATCCTCCACAACCTCTGCCTCAGGTCCTATGCCCGACTTGGGCGCGACAGCCTCACCGTTCAAGAAGTCACCACCATCTTCGAATCCGCCAGGGATACCATTATCAACAATAAAAAACCGGCATGTGAAAAGGAAGGAGAGACCTTTTAACACATCAATATGTCGAATATTATCACAAACATACATGATGAAATGGATCTTACTATCCATACTGTAACGGGAGATCTGAGTGTTCAGGATGTTTGCGATGAATTAGACTACTACTATTCCGGACACTTTACGATGTTGATACTCTGGGATGTCACCAGAGCGGACCTTTCCTCTTGGCAAAAAGACGATATTATTTATCTTGCTCGAAAGGTGAAAAAATATTCTCATCTAAGAAGAGACGGTAAGACTGCCATCGTCTTGTTAAGAGACGTAGACTTTGGAATATCCAGGATGTATCAGACATACGCGGATGTGGAAAAAATCGATTTTGAGATTAATGTTTTCAGGGATGTGAACGAAGCAAAGCAATGGCTTGGAGTTCCCATAACCTCAGGCGAATAGTTAATCATAGCCCTCGTTCCAGATCCCTATAGGTGATCCGCTATGCTCGATAAATACCAGAATAATTGATAGGGCAAAAAAATCTCAGTTAACAGGCTGTACATGTAGACGTAGGGTCCAAAACAATTTAAATATATAATGAAAAGTTGTTTTGGAACCAAAGTTCCCTTCTATTATCAAATGAGTATGGGTTCTCCTGATATTGCAAAACGTTTATGATCGTTGGATTTTCCTATATGTTTTACCCGCGGAATTTATCCTTGACACCCAAAACGGTTCTTTATATTATTTTTCGCGAAAGAGACAGAGTCCCATCACCCCATCCACCTGAATTGAATAGAGACGAAATCATGGAATCGTGAGCTTCCAACATTTTTTCCGGCTATTTGAGGTGGATCATTTACATCCGTCCGATACCACCCCATAGGGTACCGGAAGTACCGGATCAATTTACATATCCTCCGTTAAAGGAACATCTCGTACACTTGTAGGCCTTGTTAACAACGAAATCACATCTCAGGAGGAAAACCCATGAAAGACGCATACACGCTTAAAATTGATTCTTACGCCCACATTGTCCCGCCCAGGTATAAAGATTTTCTCTACAAGATAGCCCCGGAACAGGTCGATACCAAGATCAACTTCAACCCGTCCCTCTACGACCTCGATTACCGTTTCAGGCTGATGGACCCCTATGAACCCCTCAGGCAGGTCCTGACCCTGGCATGGCCGCCCCTAGAGGAATGCGCAGGACCGGAAAAGACACCGGAAATGGCCAGGGTGGCCAATGATGAGATGGCCGGTCTGGTGTCCAAATATCCGGAACGGTTTGTCACCGCCATCGCCGTCTTACCCATAAACAACATGGAGGCCTCCCTGAAAGAGGCGGAAAGGGCCGTGAGGGACCTGCGGTTGAGGGGGGTTTATATCCACACCCCGGTCTGCGACAAACCCATGGACCTGCCGGAGTTTTTTCCATTGTATGAGATGATGTCGGAATTTGGCCTGCCCATATTCATTCACCCCATGAGACTGATCGATTATCCGGACTACCGCACAGAAACCGAATCCAAGTACAACATGCAGGGGACCTTTGGCTGGCCCTATGAAACAACCGCCTTTATGGCGAGACTGGTCTTCAGCGGTATCCTGGAAAAATATCCCCGCTTGAAGATCGTCACCCATCACTGCGGTGGGATGGTCCCCTTTTTCGCAGACCGGATAGAAGAGCTATCCCATCTGTGGGAGCGGGGGCTGGCAAGGTTTGAAGGCGAACGGCCGGTCCTGACCAAGGCGATCATAGACTATTTCAAGCTGTTTTATGCGGATACGGCCCTTTACGGCAATCCGTCGGCCCTGATGTGCGGGTATGAGTTTTTTTCAGCGGATCATCTCCTTTTCGGCGCCGATTTCCCCCTCGGCGACACGGAAAGGGGTGCGAAAAATCTGAGAAAGACGATCAATGCCATAGAGCGGATGGACATCACGGAAGCGGAGAGAAAGCAAATCTATGAGGACAACGCCAGGAAACTGATGCGCTTACCTGCGTGACAGGATTTTATAAAAGAAGTGGATTGAAAATGATACGAAGGACGTAATTAAGGAGGGAACCCCAGTGAATCCGACATACCCCTTGAGGATTGACGCCTACGCCCATATTATTCCGCCAAAGTACCTGGAGCGTCTCCGTGAAGTCTGCCCGGAGGAATGCGACACAAAGATTACGCCTTTCCCGGCCTTATGGGACCTGGATGAAAGATTCAGGATTATGGACCGGTACGGGGAGTTGATGCAGGTCATTACCTTGGGATGGCCTCCTATCGAGGCGATCGCCGGCCCGGAAAAGGCCGCGGAACTTTCAAAATTCGTCAATGATGAGATGGCTGAACTGGTTCACAAATATCCTTCCCGGTTCATAGCCGGTGTCGCGCACCTGCCCATGAATAACTTAGACGCGGCCCTGGAGGAGATTGACCGGGCCGTCATGGACCTGAGGCTTAGGGGTGTCCAGATATACAGCCCCATGAATGACAAACCCCTGGACCTGCCGGAGTTTTGGCTCTTGTACGAGAAGATGGAGCAATATGATCTCCCCATATTCATCCACCCCATGAGGATGGGTCCGGATTACAAGACCGAAAAGGCATCCAAATATATGATCAGCGCCATCTTCGGCTGGCCCTATGAGACAACGGCGGCGATGACACGCCTGGTTTTCAGCGGCGTGCTTGAGAAATACCCGAATCTAAAGATCGTTACCCACCACGCGGGCGGTATGATCC
>CAYTUL010000532.1:0-3362 GCA_964441135.1 uncultured Desulfobacteraceae bacterium
ATTTCTGGACTCCCGCTGCAGTTTATCCCGCACTTGATGCGGGGCGGGAGTGACGGTTTCTATGACTTTTTACGAGCTTGTCAAATTTAGATGATTAGCAAATAGAGGATCTGGCTCTTGTAGGTATGAATCACTTCTGAATAAAAATCCGAGCCCACAGGGGCCGGTCTTGAGTGCACCCTCAAAAGGTGTAAAGGGAACCAGAGGCAATCTTGACACCTTCATCAGAAAGGAGGAGTGGCCGGCTCCTCCCTGGTAGGTATTTGCGATATTACTACTTCTCTTCCTTGATTTTGGCGATGTGCTCTTCAACAGCCTTCACCTCATCCTGCAGACCACCAAGATACTGCTCAAGTTTCGAGATCCGCTGATCCCTGGTCATGAAGCGAGGCCTGTATTCAGAATGAACACCGCAGCCGCAGAATTGGCCGTGTCTGCTTTCTGCCCTGCAACACATATTTTCACCCCCTTTCACATAAGTATATTAACATATTAGCAGTTACTAATTAATTTGGTAAAAAAAAGAGTGTTTACTCGATCTCTACTTTCTCGCCAAAGGCTTCCTCAAGCCCGGTCTTACATTTTTCCATTCCATCCGGATCAAGGGAATAGTGCATAAAGGAGCCATGTCGCTCGCCACGGACGAGACCCGCATGTTTCAAAATACGCAGATGCTGGGATACTGCCGACTGTGTGACGCCAAGCCTGTTTGACAGGGCATTAACACACAGCGGTCCTCCATTGCACACACCCGGCATACAATCTCCCAACAATTTCACAAGCCTCAACCTGGTGGGGTCTGACAGGGCTTTAAAGATCTCAGCAAATTTATCTATTTTTTCCATTGTTAATATATTAGTATATGCTAATAATCTAAATAATATCAAGATTCCAGGATTTGTCAAGAAATAAATCGGAACATTTGTCCATCCTTCTCATTTTAGGGTCCTGTTGACCGGATTTATAAAAATTGTTAAAAAGGTCTTACAGGCGATTAGCTCAACAGGACAGAGAAGAGTCCGATCAGGGAAAAACGTCCCTGTTATCAAACCAACCTTTCTGATTCAGAGGTGAGGAGACCATGCCGGGAACACCCATGGAGGAAAAATACGAACGTGCGGCCCGGGTAATTTGCAGGCAGGGCATTGTGCCCTTTCCTGTTAACGACACCGTCCTGTCCATCCTTAAGATAGTCATAGGGGATAATGAAGAGGAACTCGATTTCATTGATGCCTTCAGTCAAAAAGCTTCTCAGACCCTGGATGAGTTGAAGACCTCCGGCAATCTTTCGGAGGAAGACATTGAAAGGCTGTCAACGAGTCTTGCCAAAAAGGGGCTTATTTTCAACCAGCCGAGTTCGGCCGGTGTGATGGTTTACCGGGTTCTCCCCTTCATGACGGTCGGATTGATGGAGTACACATTCATGGGAGAATTGAAGGGGGATGAGAAAGAGCGGCGCCTCGCGGAATTATTTGAAAAGCTTATTGAACAGCTCGGGGCGCAGGTCCAGGACAATTATGATGCCCTCATGCCTGTATTCGAAAAATCTCCTCCCGTGGATCGAACCGTTCCTGTTCGTACTGACGGGGATAAACGGAATATCAAAATCATACCTATCGATAAAACCGTCAAGGTGCCCGAGGAATTTATCCTCCCGAGTCAATCCGTAGCGGAGATCATAAACAAATTCGAAGACATAGCGGTCGGGCGTTGTTTTTGCCGCCAACGACGAAAAATGTTGGGCGAACCCTGTTCCATGGACGCCCCCATGATTAACTGTTTTACTTTCGGAAAGTCCGCTCGTCATACTGTGGCTCAGGGATTCGCCAAAAGAATAACCAAGGAGGAGGCCCTGGATATCATGCGAGAGGCTGAAGAGGCAGGACTGGTGCACAAGGCTTTTCATCCCGGGTCCAATATATCACGTCCTGAAACGAGTATTTGTAATTGCTGCAAGGATTGCTGCGACACCCTGAAAGTCTGGCGCGACGGGGTGTTGCCCCTGATCAATTCAACCTTTTACCTGTCCGTTATTGACCGGGAAGTGTGCATGGGCTGCGGCCTGTGTGTGGACCGGTGCCCCACAGGGGCCATTCAATTGGATAAAGACGCGAAGGCCGAACGGGATGAAAGCGCCTGTTTCGGCTGCGGTGTCTGCGCTCGCTTCTGTCCGGAGGGAGCCATCTCTCTGAAGGAGGGCCTCAGGAAAGTATTCATCCTCCCGCCCCGCCTGCGGAAAACATGACTATAGGGCATGTCCATAAAAAACGAGGCAAATACTTAGCGGACGAACAGGCAAAAGGCCTTGAAATAAAATTCATTGAAAGAAAAGGAGATCATCCGCGTGCCCCGGGGACTCAATACAATCGAGATTCTCAGATTACTCGATAAATCAAATTGCAGGAAATGCGGCTGTCCCACATGCCTGGCCTTTGCTTCCGCCGTGTTCAAAGACCAAAAAAGGCTTGACGAATGCCCTCATCTGGATAGGGAGATTATAGATCAATATGGGAAAAAGGCCCCGGAACAGATCCCGGGCCCTGATCCGGGTCCTGAAGACCCGATTTGGAAACTGAAACAAAAATTGTCTGAAATGGACCTTTCTGCTGTGGCCGAAAGGCTGGGAATCCGGTTCCGGGATAATAAACTGACGCTCAAGGTCTGTGGAAAAGACTTCAGTGTGGATTCAAATGGAAAATTCTATTCAGACATACATATACATTCCTGGATTACGGGGCCGGTACTCCATTATATCATAAACGGGGCGGGTAAAAACGTGACCGGGAAGTGGGTTTCTTTCCGGGAGCTTAAAAACGGGAAGGACTGGTATCCGTTTTTTGTGCATCAATGTGAGAGACGCCTCAAAAAGGTCGCGGATACCTATACCGATCTTTTCGAGGATATGCTTCAACTATTCAACGGGAAAAAAGTGGATAATCATTACGAATCCGATATTTCACTGGTTCTCCATCCCCTGCCGAGGGTGCCGATACTGATCTGCTACTGGAAACCGGAAGACGGTCTTGAATCCAGTTTAAATGTCTTCTTCGATTCAACCGCGACCGATAATCTCAATATTGAATCCATCTACTCCCTCGGAACCGGGCTTGTCACCATGTTTGAAAAAATCTCCCTGAGACATGGGTTTAAATAAAAACTTTTCCCCTTAAGATAGACTCATCTTATGTCGATATCATCTTTATACCGGTATTCATCCGGCGGTCTCGAATCATAAAGGGGTTTCTTTTATTACGCGAATCCGGAAAGGGCCGTTAAAGGATGAACATGAGTGCATTTCGCATTGTCTGGTTAGGATATTGCAGCATGATAAACTTTTATCGAAAAAATGGTCTGTGGGGATC
>CAYTUL010000533.1:0-3325 GCA_964441135.1 uncultured Desulfobacteraceae bacterium
ATATTAGACAGGGAGCCCGCTCCGTTTTTATCGGGAAATGCGTGGAGGGGGGGAAGGCCGTAAAAATATCAGACTGGATGACCTCCAATATCGATATTGAAGCAGTGGTCAAGAAATATTATGGACGATAGGATATAGCTTCGCGATTCCAAAATTCTGTTCCATTAGGATATTTTGTGGTGTCAGGTTTCAGGTGTCAGTGTTCCGTATTAATTTTTCCTGAAACCTGACACCTGAAATCAATATCCAGACGCCGGAGATTGCTTTGGCAATTGGGTATCAATATTCAATCTTGAACCCCAACAACTATAAGTCCTCAGATATCCTCAGGCTTCCAATCAGCTCGCCGATTCTGTTGATGCCCTTATCCAGACAGTATTTCCGGATACCCTCTATAATATCCATGGTCGCCCGCGGATTGACGAAGTTGGCGGTCCCCACCTGGACCGCGCTGGCACCGGCGATAAGAAATTCGATGGCATCTCCATACTCCATGATCCCGCCGATACCGATCACGGGGATATCAACCGTCTGGACAACCTGGTAGACCATGTGAAGTGCCACGGGCCTGATGGCCGGCCCGGAAAGACCTCCGGAGATATTGGCCAGCCTCGGTTTTCGTGTCTCGATATCTACGGCCATCCCCGAAAGGGTATTAATCAGCGAGAGGGCATCTGCTCCGGCCCTCTCTGTTTCCCGGGCTAATATACGGATATCAGTCACATTGGGGGTCAATTTCACGATGACCGGCTTATCCGTATTATTCACGACCTTTTCGGTGACCCGGGCCGACATTCCGGGGTCCTGTCCAAAGGCTATCCCTCCGCATTCCACGTTGGGACAGGATATATTCACCTCCAGGGCGGATATGCCCTCAACGCCCCTTAGGGCCTTTGCCAGTTGCCCGTAATCGTCTATACTATGACCGTAGATATTGACTATCACCTGAGTATGTAGGGTCCTGAGCCACGGCAGTTTTTCATCGAGGAATTCCTCTAATCCGATATTGGCCAGACCGATCGCATTCAGCATCCCGCATGGTGTCTCTACGATCCTGGGAGGAGGATTCCCTTCCATGGGTTTCAAGGAGAGTCCTTTGACCACAACGGCGCCGAGAGAATTGAGATCTGCCAATGATTCAAACTCCCGGCCGTAACCAAAGGTCCCTGAGGCCGTCATTACGGGATTCTTCAGTTTCAGGGGTCCGAGTTCCACACTTAGATCGGGCTGAGGATTCATAGGCGACTCCAGTCTATTCTATGGGAATCAAAGACAGGGCCGTCCCTGCAAACATGGTAATAAGGTCCCTGCCCTTCCCCGGAAGCCTTCTTTACGGCACAGCCCTGGCACGCCCCTATGCCGCATGCCATTGCCGACTCCAGACAGACCTGACAGGGGATCTTATTCACGGCGGCCACGGAAACCAATTTCTTCAACATGGGTGGCGGACCGCAGGCGTAGATGGCAAAAGGCTCCTTAACCGCCATTGATTTCTCTAAGTATTCCTCAAGAAGGCCCGTGACCAGACCCGCATATCCCTTTGACCCGTCATCGGTTGCAAAGGATATACGGATCCCCGGATAGCCTATCCTGACCGGATCGATTCCTTCCCCGGCTGATCGAAAACCGGCCATAAACACCATGCCGCTGTTTTTTATTTCCTGCGCCAGATAAAGGAGGGGTGCCACACCGATACCTCCGGCTATTAAAAGCGACCTCCTGTCATTGTAAAAAGGATCAAAACCCCTGCCAAGGGGTCCGGTCACGGATAATCTGTCCCCCTTCCCGGTTTGAGCCATTATGGCCGTGCCTGTGCCCATAACCCTATAGAGTATACAGATCAGGTCTTTTTCCCGGATTCCGCAGATAGAGAAGGGCCGCCTCAATAGGGGATCCATTCCTGCCCTGACTCGAATCATAATAAACTGACCGGGACGTGATTCCGATGCGATTTCAGGAGACCTGAATCCCATGAGCAAGGTGTTATGGGCAACCCTATTATTGAATGCGATTTCTATTTCCTGTTCAACCATGTCCGATTCCAATTATGTCCGTTCCGTTCCCCGGTGAGGTCCCGGCACACTCGCCGAGCTACGCGCCTGACAGGATAGCGGCCAATCTTTCAAGATCGGCGTTCTTTCCGAGGGAAATAAGTATGTCTCCGGACTCTATGCGTGTTTCAGATGACGGGTTGAATCTCATTTCACCATCTTTTTTTCTGATGGCCACAAGGATCACGTCCATGTCCCGCCTGATTCCGGAATCCATCAGGGTAACGTTATTCAGCCTTGAACCTTCATTCACCAAAAGCTCCTCGATCTCCAGATCCATTTCCCTGTTGTGGACGATGAAATCCAGAAAATCGGTAACCGCCGGTTTGGTAATGAACTGGGCCATCTGTTGACCGCCTATGAGGTAAGGCATGACGACCTTGTCGGCTCCCGCCCTTATAAGCTTTTTTTCGGTCTTTTCTTCATCCGCTCGTGCTAAAATGAACGCACCGGGGTTTAGCCCCCTCGCCGTCATGGTGATAAACAGGTTATCGGCGTCTGATGCGACTACCGATATCAGCCCTCTGGCCCTCTCCACTCCCGCCTCTATCAGCACCTCTTCGTTTGTGGCATCGTCATGGATGAATGGGATCTCCTCCGCCTCGAGAACTTGCCTTGCCTCAGGGGCATTATCAATTACCACCATTGGTATTTTCCTGGTCTTCAACTCCCGGCAGATTATCTTCCCTATCCTGCCGAAACCGCAAATAATGTAATGGTCCTTGATAGATTTCATCTTTAACCCCAATTTTCTCCTTCCTATGATGGATCGCACCTGGAAATCAACCATTACCTGTGCCGCCATACCCACAATATAGGCTATGATTCCCATTCCTAAAAAGATAATGAAAATGGTAAATATCCTGCCTGCCCCCGATACCTCCCGGACTTCGCCGAAACCCACGGTGGTTATGGTGATTATAGTCATGTATAGGGCATCCGAAAAGCTCCATCCCTCTATGATAACGTATCCGATTGTTCCCACGAACAGAACGACGGCCAGGATGATGATCCCCTTGAAGATCTTTGCCGGTCTGATCGGATTTTCCTTATTCTCCACCGGTATTAAAAAGCCCCCTGATAAAAAGAAAGGGGCTCATTGCCCCCCTTTACATGCCTATGGATACAAATGTTTATCCTGTTCTGTTTTATTTGGTACGAACATCGTTCGTTTCTCTAAAAATTGGAAAGTTGGAAAGTGGGATGGTGGAATATTGGGCTTTGGGACAATGGAATATTTGGTATTTAGACAATTCCATTTGACATGGAAATAA
>CAYTUL010000534.1:0-3321 GCA_964441135.1 uncultured Desulfobacteraceae bacterium
GTCGCTGGTTCAAATCCAGTCGTCCCGACCAACACAATAGGGGTACATTTCAAGGGAAGAAACACGGCCCCTATCGTCCGAAGATCCCCATATCATTTCATGGATTTGGCGTATCGTTCATTGTAAATAAAATACCACTCAATCACCGTGTTTTCGAGCCTGTAGTAATGCAGGACATAAAATACGGTCAAGATCAGGAGTAATATACATATGATCAGAAACAGGAAGATATTGAGGAATAAAAACAGGGCCATGAAGGTCAGCATGCAAAAGATCACAAAAAGCATCACCAGGAGGTGAACCAGCCTTTCATGCTGAAGATAGCCGATCTGGATAAGGTGATAGGACAGGAAATCTTCATCGTGCCGGTCTTCCTTAAGGAGTTCCCTGTGCTCCCTGATAAACTCCGTTACCCCTCTCATTTTAACCACCCCTTATTTTAGGAAGCATGTTGAAAGAAATAGCTCAGACCATTCTCATTTTTCATTGGAATCGGGTAGGATTCTCTGGAGAACACCGCGCTTTCGTCAATGGTGCTTTTTTCTCCCACAACGTTTCATATGCTGATAGGCCTGATACATGAACGTCCTGATAGCCGCTTCCCTTCCCGGCTGAAAGCTTGAATCGTAGGGCGTATCCAAATAGGGGACCCCCAGTCTGTTCATAAGGGGGCCGATAACCGCGGTAGTAGCCGTGCTCGGCATGCACGTAAAGGGATACACGTTCACAACCCCGTTAAACCCTTCCCGGGCGTACTCCAAAATACCGGAGATACTAAGGCATGCCTCCGTTCCAATGTCGAAGCTGTAAATATCATCTTCCTGGAGTACATCCTCAAGTCTGGCCACATTATGGTCGCCTGCCAGGTCGATCAGGGGCTTCACACGCCTGTAGACCTGCCTTTGCCTCAACTCCTGATAAAGGAGCTCACCCTTGAAGCGGGCAAGCTCCTTAAGATTTCCCCACATTTTGCCGGCACGTAACTGTTTCAGGCTGAGCCGGAATCCTGATCGGGCCTCCTTCAGATTCATGTAGCTTATGAAATTCACCCATTCGGTAATGGAGGCGTTCACGACCTCGGCGCCGTGCCCTTCCAGGACCCTGATCAAATCCTGGTTGGAATGGACCTGGCACCTGAGGTATATCTCGCCCACGATCCCAATGAGGGGTCTGGGGGGAAGTCGGGGATCCATGACCGGCTTTCCCTCTTCGATGATATCCTCCAACTTTTCAAGGATCTTTTCAAAATCCTTTTTGGCACCAAAGGTCTCAAAGGTATCGGCCATTTCGTGTGTGGCCTTTTCCATAAAATCATCCGCCAAACCGGGCTCCCGTTCGTAGGGCCTGATCCTCCACAGAAACCTGTCCATGATGTCGGCTACCACCACGGAGAAAAAAGAGGCCTTCCGGAGGTCCCCCACAAGCTCACTGTCAATAATTCCGGCCAGGGAATACCCGTTCCCGGTTGTCAGGGAGCCTATCTTAAGCTTGTTTAATCGCGGAAAGGAATCCAGGACGATTCTCTGGTATTTATTGTACATGCCGAACCGGCAGGGACCCGTAGCTTCGGGCATAAAATATACATAATCCTCGGGATTGAAGGCATCGCCGAGTCTCTCCTCCTCTTTTTTCATGAAATAAAGGATATCACCTAAGGTTACCTGACAGGGGTAGCATTCTTTACCGGAGGAGTATTCGAGGCCGAGGTCAAGTCCCTTGTAGGTCTCCATGACTGTGGCATTTATACCAAATCCCCTGAAGGTCCCTGCAAGGATATGACATCCGATCCTGTTCATTTCCGGGATGAGAAGGGTCTTGCCCCGGAGGTTAAATTGCCCCACATTATCGGAAAGGGATTGAAAAACCCTGCTTTGCTGTTTATCCATCGTCTTAATTTGCCACCTTTAAATGCCTCTTTATTCCCGCATGCTGCTTCCGCATCACGTTATCAATGACGTTCCTGTAGGCCTCTAACCTCGTCATCACGCCGGCAACGCCGCTGTGCTCGTCCAGCTCGAGAATGAGATAGGGCTTATCCTCCATGATATATCTGTAGAAATGCTCGATAAAAGAATCGGCGCCGCAACTGAAATTCGTCAGGTGCAGTCCGAAAAAGTTCGGGATCTCCTTGATGAATTTCGCCGTCCTTAATACCTGGGCCCCAAGACCCCAGTACATATTCGGAAAGTCCGAAAGATCCACGGAAGAAACGTCTATGAAATCCATGGGAACAGCGGCAACGCCGATCTTGGATAGGTTCTGCCCCAGCCGAAGATTCAACCTTTCATCGTACAGATTATAGGGACGTCCGGTCACCACGATGAGGGGGCTTTCAGGATCATGGGCCTCCAGGATGTCGGCACCCTTCAGATACATCTCCTTTACGAAATTTTCCTGCCTGTCCAGGGCGCTGGCTACGGCCTTCATAATATCTTTTTTTGACTTATCAAGCTTCGGGGAGAGCTGGTCTGCCAGCTCGATGCCGAGGGAGGACCGGTCATATTTAAGGTGAATGACGGGAGAAATGATCCGGTCCTTTTCGAGATCAAGGGCCATGCGGGTCATGTAGGTATTGGACTGCACCAGGGGACAATAGAACCCCTTTTCCGGATCCTCCGGGGTCGGCATATCAATCATGGTCGGCAGAAACAGGTACCTTGTCTTTCCGCTCAGTTCCTTGACGTGACCATGGGAGACCTTGACGGGATAACAGGTCTCGGCGGTCATGGCCTCGATTCCCAGCCCAGAGATGCGGTTGTTCGTAGGCGGTGTCAGTACCAGCCTGAAACCCAGGTAATCAAAAAAATGCGCCCACAGGACACCGGTTTGGAGCGTGTACAGGGATCTCTGCATTCCGACCGTGGGCCTTCCATCCACTTCCATCCTGGCTTCGTCGGTCGCGACTTCATAGAGCCCCGACATGTAGGTCTGCCATATCGTCTCCCTGAGTTTAAAGAAGTTTTCTTTTCTGTGTCCCCCGCCCCTGGTCAGTTCATACCTCCCGCACTCGCCCCCCCATATGCTTTTCCTGCCGCCGAAGTCGTATATCTTGAGCTTGCACTGGTTCTGGCAGTTGGCATCGGCCCGGCATATCTTTTCCGTGTAATCCATGCGGTCAGCAATAGCGCTCCCGAGCCCCCGGAATACGCTTTCGGACCTGTCCTCCAATATCATCTTTTCCTGGACGCTTATGGCCGCCCCGTAGGCCCCGAGGACCTCCCTGTGTTTCGGGACCACGAGACCCCGGTCCAGGATATTTTCAAAGGCCGCGACCACCCCCTTGTTCAGGGAAGGCCCGCCTAAAAACATAACCCTCTCACC
>CAYTUL010000535.1:0-3305 GCA_964441135.1 uncultured Desulfobacteraceae bacterium
GGCACAAGGGGGGGACTTCCGGGCATGTCCAAAAGATCCGGGAGATCTATGTGGACTGCGATAACGATACCGTCCTTTTCAAGGTCGAACAGGTGGGCGGTGCGGCCTGTCATACGGGTTTTGAGACCTGTTTTCATAGGAAAATAGAAAGCAGTGGGGAATCCACTGTTATAGGTGAAAGGGTCTTTGATCCGGATAAGGTGTATGGGTGATTCGGAAAGGATTCACCTTCGAATCTTCGCCTATCGATTCAAGCATGATAAAAGGAAAGAGGTTTTAAATGAAGATATTGAAATTAGGGATTCCCAAGGGAAGCCTTCAGAATTCAACGATCCACCTGTTTGAGAAATCGGGCTGGAAAATAAATATTAACGGCAGGAGCTATTTTCCGGATATCAACGATGACACCATCGAGTGTACTATCTGCAGGGCACAGGAGATGTCCCGGTACGTGGAGAGCGGGACCATTGACGCGGGGCTTACAGGCAAGGACTGGACCGAGGAGAACGCCTCAGATGTCGTGGTGGTGGATGACCTTATCTATTCCAAGGTCAGTCAGAATCCGGCCCGGTGGGTCCTCGCCGTCCCGGTCGATTCCGACGTAAAGGAGCTTAAGGATCTTCAGGGTAAGAAGATAGCCACTGAACTCGTTAATTTCACCAGGAGGTATTTTCAGGAAAAGAACATCGATGTCAGTATCGAATTTTCCTGGGGGGCAACGGAGGCAAAGGTTGTCTCGGGCCTCGCGGATGCCATTGTGGAGGTCACGGAAACGGGAAGCACTATAAGGGCCCATGGCCTGAAGATCATCCACGAACTGATGCGGTCAAATACCCAGTTGATAGCCAACAGGGATTCTTACAGGGACGAGTGGAAGAGGGAAAAGATCGGGCAGATCATTCTGCTTTTGAAGGGTGCACTCCGGGCGGAGAATATGGTTGGATTGAAGATGAACGTCCCGGAAGAGGTCCTGGACAGCATCATATCGATCCTTCCGAGCCTGAATGCGCCAACGATAGCAAGTCTGTATCACTCAAAATGGACCTCCGTTGAGACGGTTGTGGAATCCAGGGTCGTCAGGGAGCTTATCCCGAAACTTATTAAGGCCGGCGCGGAAGGGATCATAGAATACCCGCTGAACAAGGTTATATGATCCCCGGGAGGCCACCGGGGATCCCTGTTTAACGTTCCCGAAACATTGCCATGTTGACAATAGCCGAGAGGGCCCGGGACATACCCCCGTTCATAGTCATGGATGTCCTTGATAGGGCCCATGAACTTGAAAAAAAAGGCCTTCATATTATCCATTTGGAGGTCGGGGAGCCTGATTTCCCGACACCCGAATGTATCTGCGCCGCCGCGGTTCAGGCCATTCGTGAAGAGCGGACCCACTATACCCACAGCCTCGGGCTGATCGAGCTCCGGGAGGCCGTATGCCGCCACTACCACGAAAGATACGGAGCCCGTTTGGAGCCGGGGCAGGTCCTCATCACATCCGGAACTTCTCCCGCCATATTCATGATCTATTCCACGATCCTGGAAGCCGGGGATGAGATCATTCTGTCCAATCCCCATTATCCCTGTTATCCCAATTTCACGTCTTTTTTAAAGGCGGTTCCATCCTTCGTAAACGTATATGAGGAGGATGGATTTCAATTCAGACCCCAGGAGATAAGGAAAAGGATAACGAGCCAAACAAAGGCCATTCAAATCAATTCACCTTCCAATCCTACCGGTAACCTCCTTTCACCGGAAAGGATGGAGAAGATAGCGGATATGGGTCCTTATGTAGTCTCCGATGAGATCTATCACGGCCTGGTGTATGGAGAAAAGGAGCATTCAATACTTGAATTCACGGATAAGGCCTTTGTCGTGAACGGCTTTTCGAAGCTCTATGCCATGACAGGGTGGAGGCTCGGCTATATCATATCCCCCCCTGAATTTATCCGTCCCCTGCAGAAGATTCAACAAAACTTTTTTATTTCAGCAGGGAGCGTGTCCCAGTGGGCCGGTATTGCCGCCCTCACAAGGGCGGGCCCGGATGTAAAAAGGATGAAGTCCATTTATGACGAGAGAAGAAAGTACATGATCGGGAGGCTGAGGGAGATGGGGTTCGGATTGACCGTTGAACCGAAGGGCGCCTTTTACTTCCTGGTCAACGCGAAACATATCTCCAGTGATTCCTATGGGTTGGCCTTTGAGATACTCGAGAGGGCCGGGGTAGGGGTTACTCCAGGCATCGATTTCGGGAGAAACGCGGAAGGGTATCTCAGATTCTCCTATGCAAATTCCATTGAAAATATCAAGATCGGGCTGGATCGTATCGAAGAATTCCTTAAAGGCCGGGTTTCTTACATTAAATAAATATGGATGTCTCATTTGTAAAGAGCGCTTTTTACGAAGACGACTACCCCCCGCCTGACAGGCCGGAGGTTGCTTTTGCGGGGAGGTCCAATGTGGGAAAGTCATCCCTGATCAATGTCATGGTCAACCGGAAAAAGATGGCGAGGATAAGCTCGACTCCTGGAAGAACACAGGCGATTAATTTTTTCCGGGTTGATGATAATCGGCTGTATTTTGTAGATCTGCCCGGCTATGGCTTTGCCCGAGTCCCTATCAAGGTGAAGAAGTCATGGGGAACTATGGTGGAGACCTATCTTAAAAACCGGCCGAACCTGAAGGCCGTCGTGGTCATACTTGATATAAGAAGAGACCCGAGTAAAGGTGACATGGAACTCTTAGGCTGGCTAAAACGGTATGGCATCGCTTCCATTGTTGTCCTTACCAAGGCGGACAAGGTGTCTCGTCAAAAATCCATGGAAAGGGCCAAACGGTTAGGCGGTGAACTGGAGGTGATATCCCTCGAGAAACCCACGGTCTTTTCCGCTAAAACGAAGGACGGCAGGGATGAGATTTGGAACAGGATCGAGAAGATTATCTGAAATCCTCAAGCCCGTAAGATTTAATCTTTTTATGCAGGTTGCTCCTTTCAATGCCGATGGCTTCCGCCGTCTGTGAAATATTCCCTTTGAAATCACGTAATTTATTCATAATATACGCCTTTTCAAAGAGAGCCTTTGCCTCTCTAAGAGAATCGATCGACATATAGGACTCAAATCCCTTCTTTGCTTCAGGTTCCTTATTGAAGGGGTAAGGGATATCCTTCGCGCTGATCACATTGTCCTGGGACATGATTAACAGTCTCTCCACAAGGTTTTTTAACTCCCTGATATTGCCAGGCCAGTAGTATCTTCTGAGGATCGCGATGGCTTCATCCGAAAATTCCTTTGCTTCCAGATTCGCGT
>CAYTUL010000536.1:0-3304 GCA_964441135.1 uncultured Desulfobacteraceae bacterium
ACACTAATTATATGAACTCCTAATTCTTACCTTCTATCACTCATAATAAGATTCATATTCACCTAAACTGAGCGGTTCCGGTTTCCCCGTTCAAGGGTCAAAGGTTATAAAGGCACAAAACCATAGTCCATGGGGGCATGTTTTAACCTTGAACCTGGAACCGTGAGCCACCTAACCCAGGATTCCGTATCAGGAAATCCGGACAGATGCCAACTGATTTCCCTATTTTTCAATAGGATTCGCCTCCGTTGCCGAGCCCTTTTCACTTGTCTTTAAAAAATCACCCAAGTACATATTGACAAGCACAAGCTTTGAATAAACAAGCTTAATCCTTTCTAATAATTCGTCATCCGGAATGTCATGTAAAATCGGATAGCTGTCTCTCAATTTTTTAAGACCGGATCCGGTGTCCACCTGTGCAAAGGGTATCTTAAGGGCCTCTCTGAGTGTCTGATCTATCTTCTCCCAGTTCTCATCCATCTCAATCATTTTTTTCCAGTTGTTATCCACAAATCGCCACGACTGGCCCGTCCATTTATCGATCTTTATCATGGAAAGACCTGTTTTTTTTATTTCATATCTCGGGGCAAAGTAGTAAAAATAGAGAAGCGCCAGGGCAATACCGATGATGATACCCAGAATCAGATTCTTTTTGCCGTTTTTCATTTTGAAAATCCTCTATATTAATGGATGCTTACATTATTTTCCCGTGGTACATAATCCGGAACCATGTCTCTGAGTGCACGCTTTATTGCATCCCCATCCTGTCTGATCACGAGCTCCAGAACCTTGTCCAGCTTCCCGTTCAGGATGTCAATCTCACATACAGGTCCTTTTAAAACCATGATCTTTTCATGGGCAGTCTGTATAATCCCTTCACCATCCGTGATGAGTTCCTCGTGTAATTTCTCTCCAGGCCGAAGTCCTATGTACTTGATATCGATATCTTCATAGGGCTCAAACCCTGAAAGCCTTATCAGGTCTTCCGCCATATCTGCTATCCTTATGGGGATGCCCATGTCAAGCAGAAATATCTCACCACCATTTCCCATTGAACCTGCCTGAAGGATAAGCTGGCAGGCTTCCGGGATTGTCATAAAAAAACGGGTAATCTCCGGGTGAGTTACCGTAACAGGCCCCCCTTTTTCAATCTGTTTCTTGAACAGGGGAACGACGCTTCCGACGCTTCCCACTACATTTCCGAAACGAACGGTCATGAACTTCGTATCCGATAATCCGCATCCGTTCTGCGCCTGAACCAGCAATTCGGCTAACCTTTTGGAAGCACCCATTACATTTGCAGGACGAACCGCCTTATCTGTGGACACAAGCACGAATCTTTCGGCCTGTATCTTTTTCACTATTTCGATGATATTACGAGTGCCTATCACATTGTTACTGACGGCCTCCCATGGATTCAACTCAAGCATGGGGACATGTTTATAGGCGGCCGCGTGAAAAACCACGTGGGGTTTTTCCTCTTCAAAGACCTTCTCCAATTGCCCATGATCGAGGATATCTGCCAGCATAGTCATTATCCTGATATAGGGGAAATGCTCCTTTAACTCCAATTCGATATCATAAAGAGGGCTTTCCGCCCGTTCATAAAGTATTAGACTATCAGGGGAGTATCTGCACACCTGACGGCAGAGTTCGGAGCCTATGGAACCGCCGGCCCCGGTGAGCAATACCTTTTTACCTTTCAAGTATGATCCAATCTGCTCCTCATCGAGATTTACCTGATCCCTGCCCAAAAGATCCCTGTAGGAAACATCACGGATTGCCTTGACCGTTACCCTGCCGTTAATCAGTTCTCCCATTCCCGGAACGGTCTTAAAGGGAACCCCGCTTTCTTCACAACAAGCCACAATAGTACGCATTGCCTTCGATGATACCGAAGGCATGGCAATGAGCAATTCCTCGGCATTTAAATGTTTCGCGAAATGTTTAATTTCATTTTTATTCCCCAAAACAGGAATACCGTGGATTCGGCGATTTGCCTTCATGGGATCATCATCAATAAAACCCATAATTCGATATCCAAGATGAGGATTATCGTGGATCTCCCTGCAAATTTTTTCACCGCAGTCCCCGGCCCCAATAATTAATAGCCTTTTTCCCTTACGATCATGTTTTATCAAAGACGGGAAAAACCCTCCACCCATTACACGGGTAGACTCATCGCCTGCCCCAAGCCAGAAATATAACCGGACCCCTACCCTGCTTCCGGATATCAGAAGGAGGGTTAAAAACCAGTCTATAATAAAGATGGAACGGGAATAACCCGCAAGGCCATGGATGAAAAGGATCATTAAAACAATAATAAGAGAGGCGGCACTGGAGGCTTTTAATATGCTCACGAGGTCGGTTAAACTGGTATACCGCCACATCCCTTGATAGAGATCAAAAAGGTAAAAAGCCAGGATTTTAATGACAATAATAAGGGGTAAAATGCGCTGAAATGAATAAAATGTCTCTATAGGGATTGAGAAATTAAATCGCAGAAGATAGGAAAAATACCAGGAAAAGGCAATGAATAAAACATCAAGGATCAGGATGAGAAGAAAATTTTTATTTAGGAACCTTGGCATAGTGAACTTGGATACTTTGAAAATGACATTATTTTCATCATTGCTATTAACACATTGTAAATCCGTATTTTCTATACCCCTTTAAGTCAGGATATCTTGATATCAAAACCGGTAACTCTTTATAGTTCATTTTAGAATCTTCATGGATGATGTAACGACATCGATCTTTTGATAGACCCAATTCCCTGTTCGGTTTGCCTACCTGCTTTATCGAAAGGAACCGGTATTGTGGCATTTCGCATCTTTTATCATAGCTGACGACAGTCTCATCCCCTTATTAAAACGGCTCAAGACTTCCGAAAATCTTGCCTTTCGTTCTTCAAGGGTCAATGTCTGCATCATCGCTTTCTGATGCCTGTTTCCGGAGTATAATATTTTTTAACTTTACAGCTTGTCAAGGTAAACCTAATATTCACTTTTTTTCACAATTATTCTCTATGATTTTAGGGTATTATATGTGTAAAGGAGTTACAGAAGATTAATGAACCGTTACTTTCATCCTGGCCTGTTCTTACTGAAGCATTTTATATCCTGGGCTTTTCGCGGAAGGCTCAGGATAATCTTTGGGAATTTCTATCCAGAGGCGGTATTGAGCTTTCATCTTTTGGATCAAATATTATAAACATTGCAGGGGATTAATGGAGAAATATCAGGATATACGAATGTATCTGGCAGATGCTTCCCTTGTCGTGATAGGAAAAGCTGAAAATATC
>CAYTUL010000537.1:0-3298 GCA_964441135.1 uncultured Desulfobacteraceae bacterium
CCATACACCCGCCCCATCATCAGGCAATAGGCATCAGCGGGAAAATAATCTGGTCTGATCTTTACGGTATTGGGGATGACAAGAGTATCTTTGGCATGGGCATATGTCTTGTTGAACTGTCCGAAGATGTCCGGACGTCATTAAATAACCTGGTTGCCGAATATCATAAAGGATCAGGAGGAGGGGAAGGCCTGTGAACAATCTTTTCAAAAGGCTACAATGTTACGAAATTTTATAGAAAATTTTTCGTGATCTTGGGCCGTCGAATTCACAGAAAAAGATTTTCTGCCAGGTTCCAAGAATCAGACGTCCATTTTCCACCAGCACCGAGACCGAGCTTCCCACCAATGACGCCTTAATGTGGCTGTCCGCGTTCCCTTCCATATGCCGGTAACCGGCATCCGGAGGCACCAGTTCGCTAAGTTTGGTCAGGATATCTCGACAGACAGCAGGGTCGGCCCCTTCGTTAATCGTTATCCCGGCCGTGGTGTGAGGAACATATACAGTACATATGCCGTCCTTGATTCCTGATTTCTTCATTTCTTCCTGGATAGAGGCAGTCATATCAATCATCTGAATCCTGGTTTCGGTTTTCACTTTAATGGAAGCGGGCATAAATGCCTCCTTTCTGGAGTAAAAAAAGCCGGTATCCTGGACCCGGGTATTTACAAATGAACTGGAAAACCCCTTTTACGTCAGGGTGTAATGATAAGGGGTGAGGAATGGCTATTAAGAACTTTTTCTTCGGAATTTTCATGGATAAGTTCCCCGTAGTAATCGAGGCTGTACTCTAAAAAAGACAGGAGAAACGTATTGGTCCGAATGGATGAAGATTTTTCATCCACAACGCTTGCGGCAAGAAGGCATGAACGTGCGAACTCCTCCTCATTAAGCTTGAAAAAGAGAAAGGCCATTTCTTCTAAATCCTCTTTTATCTGCAGACGTCTCGAGTCCGGAAAGAGATCCATGACTGCCTTCTCCTTGATTTCATGGATACGCGTTGTTTTCTGTTCCTCAGAGACGATTATCGGACTTTCTTCGGCCTTTAAAATCTCATCCATCAGGGACTGAATCTCATCGGGTTCCATGATCCAGGATAACATCAGCTCATGCCCCAACATTTTTTGTACACGGGAATCCGTAAGGATTTCGCCGGAAATATCCTCCCTAGGAATAGATTCGTAGATGGCCGGTTGATCAAGCAGTTGTACGTTCTCTAAGATCCATGGCCTGAGCTTCAGATAATCATTGGAAGATTTTTCCGTTTTCTGTCCGCTCTTCAGGTATGATTTCTCGATTACGGTAGCGGCATGGGACAGGGATGTATCAACCGCTTTCCCGACCTGCTCGAAGAAGAGCTCCTTTACTTCCCGGGAACGTTTCTTGCTGTATCTGTCAAAGATAAACTGTTTGATACCCTCTCCCGAGTTGATTAGCCCGATTCCCACATCAACTCCTTTGGGAATACGAGGAATCATTATTAGAACTCCCCGCGTGCCGGTTCCGTCTATAGGACCCAGGTAGGCCTCAGGGTCCGCACCATTGGAGTCTTTAAAAATGAACGGAGATTCTTTAGGGGTTTCCTGACGCGGGATTGAAATTCCTTGCTGTTTGAGCCGGAAGAACGCCCTTTTCACGGACTTTTGCACATCTTTTTCCTCAAAAGCCTCCTTTATCGCAACGATGAGGTTCCCGATTTCCGGATAACCGGGGGGAAGCCGTTCCAGCAGGGCCGTTGCGAGCGCGGGACTCCCTATATGGTCCAATATGTTATCAGGATTTATATCCGCAGGGTCCGAGAGGATGGAATGAAGGAGTTCCTCTTCTTCGTTCGATAAAGGGGCAGGCCCAGGTCTCTTTTTCTTTTTTGGCTTTCTTCCATAACGTGCCATCAGGCGGCCCTTTTTTCCTCAATAGTGACATGATCCTCATATCCGCCCTCTTGCAGGTACACGTTGATGGTCTCATGAGGAGAGATATTCCAAATGCCACCGACGTAATCGGCCTTTATGGGAAGTTCCCTGCCACTGTCTCCCCTGTCCACCAATATGGCTAACTCGATTTTTTTGGGTCGGCCGAAATCAATCAAGGCATCCATTGCCGCCCTTATGGTCCTTCCCGTAAAGAGTACATCATCTATGAGGATAACAGTCTTATCATCCACGGAAAAGGGCAGGTCGGTTTTACCCACAATCGGCGCGGAGCCGATTCGTGTCCAGTCATCACGATACAGGGTAATATCAAGGACTCCGGCGGGTAGCTTCCTGCCTTTCAGCTTTGAAATGGATTTCTGAATTCTTTTGGCCAAGTAGGCACCGCCGGTTCTTATTCCGACCAAGACCACATCATTCATCGGGCTGTTTTTGTCAACGATCTCCTTAGCCATTCTTTGAATGCTGTCTTCTATATCCTGTCTGTTAAAAATAACCTGTTTTTCCATAATTCTAATTAAACCCTATTCAGTCCATAGGAGTAAAAACAAAAATATATATCATAAGTATAAATGAAAAGCAAAGAAAATTAATTGGATTTTCTTGACTTCAAGCGGACACTTCGATTTAATTCAACATATAAATCCATATTCCCTGAGTATGGTCAGAGTTTATAGGCTTTCCAGAAACCTCAGATCTGAAATCCGAATCTCACCCATAGGAAACAGGCAGGCGAGGTCGCCCCGCCCTTGAGGGAATATTCAGATGAGAAATTTTAAACAGTTATGTGAAAAGCTTGACTATGAATTCAAGGAGACGGACCTTCTTGAAGAGGCCTTCAGGCACTCTTCCTATGTGAATGAATGCAGGGATTCCAGCTTTAGCAACAATGAGAGGCTCGAATTTCTTGGAGACGCGGTCCTCGATCTGGCAATAAGCCACATCCTTATGGATGCCTTCCAGGACGCAAATGAGGGCGATCTTTCAAAATACAGGGCCACAATAGTAAACGAGAAAGGTTTGTTCCAGGTGGCAAGGGATTTAAAATTAGGGGACTATATCCTTTTGGGCAAAGGTGAAGAACTGACAAATGGAAGGAAAAAACCCTCCATACTTGCCGATACGATGGAAGCCCTTTTAGGGGCCCTGTATCTCGACGCCGGTTTTGACGAGACAAAAGGGGTCATATCCAGACTATTCATTCCATTGATCAGGCGCACAAATTCCATCAAAACGAGCAGGGATTATAAAAGCATGCTCCAGGAATACACTCAGGAGTTCTATAAATCCTTGCCGGAATACCATCTTGAAGAGGAGCAGGGGCCGGCCCACGATAAAACCTTTCAGGTGGCCGTATACCTGAATGG
>CAYTUL010000538.1:0-3298 GCA_964441135.1 uncultured Desulfobacteraceae bacterium
GTAAAGAGCATGGCCGTACCCGTAAGGGCCTGGCCGGAAGTACATCCTCTCGCGAGCCTGCTGGCAAACCCCACGATAATCCCTCCTGCAAAGGCCAGAAGAAGACGGCTGTAAGCGGAGATATGGGGTCCGCGTTCGATAGAGGGTTTAAACCTCCTCGCGGATTTGGCGGATAGAAACCCGCCTATCAGGACTCCTACGCTCATAAAGATCAGGTAATAGGCAAAGACATGGGGTTTTCCCGCACCGAACCATTCGCCAAAGTAGGCGGAAGCCTCCGTCTGAGCCGGGGAGACCAGGTGCATGATCCATGCCGCAAGCCTCGCGAGGGAGCCGGAAGCCCCCAGGCCGGTCCCCAAAAACCAGTAGGCTGCCAGGAGCGTTATTCCGAGGAAAAAACCCGCGAGATAGGGCGACCAGGTTCTTTGCCGGGGTATCTGAGATTCGATATGTGAAATGTCGTTATGCATTATTTACTCCTTTTTCAGCCCTTTTCAATTGCTTGGGGTCTCAGCAATTCTTAAGTTGCTCAAGTGTGACGATAAATTCATAACGAAAATGTACGCGCGGGAATTAACAACCCGCGTCGAACTGTTTTTTCTCTTCCCTGGAAGGAACAGGGACCGACCCCGGCTCAGGGGGAGGCGGGGTTTCCTGTTCCGAAGGAGCCTTCGGTGTAATTCCGCCTGTTCCCATTCCCGATTCACTGAGGACTCCCGGCGGTATCATCAGCTCGTCCCAGTATCCGGTGACCCCTCCCGACAGATATTTGACGGGACGCTGGGTCCTGGAAAATATGGCTCCGGCGACGGCAGCGGAGATAGACCCGTCACGGCAGACTATGACAAGGGGTCGTTTCCCCGTTAGGAAAGAAGGATCGTTTAAAACAGCGCTCACGGGGGCATTGGAAGACCCCGGTATATGAAACTCTTCGTATTGCCACGGGGGGCGAATGTCTACCACCTGCAATGATCCGGGAAGGTCGAGTAGTTGCCGGGCCAGATCCCGCGCCCCTATTCTTTCAGGAAGATTTACATAGGCTTCGGCATCTTCAGGCACCTGGCGATAGGCGGATTCGGAACCGGTTTTTAGGGACTCCGTGTCGCCTTCCACACCTTTTTCAGCGGCGGAAATACTACCCGCGCAAATCCATACCACGAATAAAGCCATTAGAGCCATTCCATTTCTATACATTTGTCAATCCCCCGAGACTGCCTAAAATAAAGGTTAGCCAGTTGCCAATTCCCTCAAATCTGAACCTGGTCCTATGGGCCGGGTCAGAGTTCAGAGGTTTTGCCCGGTCTTGTTATCCGGTCCTGTCTGTCTCTGAAAAATGATATCCACCTGCATCGGAGGTAGTGCAGTGCCTGGTGGTATTTTTAAAAAGATATCATCTTTCAGAGACAGACAGGACCTCCACAGGTTACCTTTACACCTTTTGAGGGTGCACTCAAGACCAGCCCCTGTGGGGTTGGATTTTTATTTTACTGCAAATCCCGTATTCGTACTTCGATCTCCGGATATTCTTTCAACAGGTCAATGAGCTTGTTTGTGTCGGTCTCCCCATAATGATAGGGGTAGAATATTTTGGGTTTAAAGGAGAGAGCGGCATCGGCCGCCATCTCGGGCGTCATCGTATAGGGAAGATTCATGGGCAGGAAGGCTATATCAATCCCTGACAATTCCTTCATCTCAGGGATATTTTCTGTGTCACCGGCGGCGTACAACTTTTTATCTCCAAAGGTGATCACATAGCCGTTACCGACTCCCTTCGGGTGAAAGGGATTGCCGGGGGAACTCATGTGCTTGATATTATAGGCAGGCACGGCTTCAACGGGGAGCCCCCTTACTGTTGCCGTGTCGCCGTTTTTCATCACCCTGGAGCCCTTGACCTCTCTGGCGGCGGTCTCATTCGCCACCACTTCGGTTCCCGCTTTAGTCAACATCTCGATGGTCCGGGTATTCAAGTGGTCATAATGATCATGGGTAACAAGTATTATATCGGCCTTGGGAAGCTGGGAGTAATCACCCGTGTCCGATACCGGGTCGATATGGATTATCAGTTCATTGAATTGACACATCAATGAACCATGGCCGATAAAGGTGATCGTGAGATCACCCGCCTGGGTCTTTATCGTATCTGATGTAACCATAATGAGCCTCCTTTTTTTATCCAGGGATTTTACAATAATTTAAGTCTGACTACAAATCAAGGATATCAGCATGAAGCATGCAATGCGTAAAAAATAATCCTTTTTTGAAAATAGTTCAAATAAATAAGCCTTATTTGAACGACCGTTTTCAAATGCAGCCGTGGATCAGGGTCCACATCAGCGGTTGCTTTTATGCCCTGAATCCGCGATAATAATGGGATGATTTCACGATGAAAAAACGCTCCGGAGAGATTTTATTACCGCAATTATTCAATCGAATATTACATAAACAAAAGGAAACAGGGTTTGAGGGTCAGACTTGCCACGACAGCGGGGTTTTGCATGGGAGTAAGGCGGGCCATGGAAATGGTGTTGGCCGCCGCTAATAGGGATGAAGGGCGTCTTTATACATTTGGACCCCTCATCCATAACAGGCAGGTGATTGAACTTCTTGAATCCAAAAACGTAAAGATCATCGAGGATATAAGGGAGATCAAAGAGGGAACAATCATTATTCGTGCCCATGGAATTCCTCCCCAGCAGAGGAAACAACTGAAGTCATCCGGCCTCAAGATTATTGACGCTACCTGTCCGAGAGTGGCCAAGGTTCAGTCGCTTATCCGTTATCATGCGCATAAGGGATATACTCCGGTTATCGTGGGGGACAGGGATCATTCCGAGGTAATCGGCCTTGTGGGCTATGGGGACGGAAGTGCCAGCGTCATAAACAGCCTCACCGATGTCTCAAGCCTGCCCGAAACAGACAAATTAGTCCTGGTTGCCCAGACAACCCAGAATGAGGATCAATACCTTGAGATTATCGAGGCGGTTAAGAAGAGGCATCCCGGGGCCCTTATCTTCAATACCATCTGTGAAGCTACAAGCCAGCGTCAGGAGGAAGTAAGGTCCCTTGCCGCCCATGTGGACGGTGTCGTGGTCGTGGGAGGCTACCATAGCGGGAATACCAGACGGCTCGTTCAGGTTTCGGAAGCCGTCGGTACTCCCACTTTCCATATTGAAACGGAAAAGGAGTTAGCCAGAGACAGGCTTTCCTCCATGGATGTGATCGGCGTTACGGCCGGGGCCTCCACACCGAACTGGATGATAAAAAACGTGGTAAGGGAGATCGAATCTATCCACGGCCG
>CAYTUL010000539.1:0-3292 GCA_964441135.1 uncultured Desulfobacteraceae bacterium
GAATTATAAATTTCGATATTCATCCGCCCTTTGATGATTTCAAAATACCATGTTCAGACCGTGGAGATGCTCCCAGTGCCCTGTATCAATAGAAGATATTGAAACCGATCCTGTTCAGAGAGGTGAAATCATTCCTGTAGAGAGGAACTTTTTAGAAGCTTGTCTTTTACATCTTTTTTCAGGATCTTCCCTGATCCGCTCTTCGGCATGGGCCCCTGCGCGATCTTGACAATCCTGGGATACTTATAGGGAGCAACCCTGTCCTTGACATACTGCCGGATCATATCCGGTTCTAAAGAAGCTCCTTCCCTCAGGACAACAACCGCCACCAATTCCTCGCCCAGATCCTTATGGGGCACCCCGAATACGGCCGCCTCCAGGATATCAGGGATCTGGTAAAGCACCTCTTCGATTTCCCTGGGATATACATTGTATCCGCCCCGGATAACAAGATCCTTTTTTCGATCCACGATGTATATGTATCCCCTTTCATCCATGCGGGCGATATCTCCGGTATGGAGCCAGCCATTCCTGATGGTTTCCCCTGTGTCCCGGGGCCGGTTCAGGTACCCTTTCATGACCCCGGGACCCTTGATTATCAACTCGCCCTTTTCCCCCTGGATTACGTCTTTTCCCTTTTCATCGACAATTCTCGCGCTGAATTCCGGAATCGGGCGGCCGATTGAGCCGGGTACGGCCGGAAGTCCATAGGGATTTTCTATACAGACGGTGCCTTCTGTGAGTCCATACCCCTCACGAATCTTTGTATTGAAAATCGTCTCAAAACGATTCAGGAGCTCGACAGGCATTGAAGACCCGCCGGATACCCCAAACTTGAGGGAAACACGCTTCGGGGGATTCTCCTCCGCGATTTGAATGAGACGGTTATACATGGTTGGAACCGCGTAAAGAATGGTACGCTCCTCATTCTCGATCACCCGAATTACCTCTCCGGGATCAAAATGGGGAAACAGGTGGATGGTCAATCCGGCATACATGGAAACATTCATAACACTCGTGATTCCGTATATGTGATACAGGGGCAGAACACCTATAATCACAGTGCCCGGTTCAATCCTGCCGCGCATGCCTGCGAGTATCCGGGCGTTTTCTCCAAGGTTTCTGTGGGTAAGCATGACACCCTTAGGCACACCTGTTGTACCCGAAGTGTAAATGATATGAAAGGTATCATTTCCATCGGTCGGATGAGTAGTGAAGGGAATATCACGGGAAAAGGCCTCATTCAGATCCCGAAACCCCGATCCCTTTTCGGCGTTTAATGCCAGGCGAATGGAAGGGCCTCTCTCTATTTCTTCGAACACCCTGGAAATTTCTTTCAGGTAGGGCTCCGCACCAATAAAGGCCTTTGGTTTCGAATCTGTAACGATGTGCTCAAGCTCATGGAAGCGATACAGGAAGTTCACGGGAATGAGTACGGCCCCAAGCTTCGCCATGGCATAATAGACAATAATCATCTGTATGCTGTTCGGCATCATCATCACACAGTGATCTCCCGATGACAGGCCCATGGCCTTCAGGCCGTTGGCAAGGCGGCTGCACTGCTCATCAAGCTGTCCGAAGGTGACCTGTTGTCCCTGAAATCGAACAGCTACCCGCTCGGGATGGTGGCGTGCGGAATTTTCCAAGTAACCGGCAAGATTCATGAAAGCCCTCCTTTCAGGTTTTTGCAAGCTCTGAGTGACGGAAACATCTTGTTAGATGATCATTCACCATACCGATTGCCTGCATGAAGGCATATATTATCGTAGGCCCGACGAATTGGAAGCCCCTCTTCTTGAGGTCTTTACTTATCTCTGTCGAAAGTTCTGTTTTGGCAGGCATTTCTTCGAAAGATTTCAGGTTATTTTGAATCGGCTTATTGTCCACATAATTCCAGATGTATTTGTCAAAAGTTCCAAATTCTTTCCGCACGGTTAGAAAGGCCCTGGCGTTGGCAACGGCGGCATTTATCTTCAGTTTGTTTCGAATTATAGAACCATCCGATTGCAGGGCCTTTATTTTTCTTGGAGAATACCCGGCAATCCTGTGATAATCGAAATCATCAAAGGCCTTTCTGAAACTCTCTCTTTTATGCAGTATGGTTCGCCAGCTCAACCCGGCCTGAAACCCGTCCAGGACCAGGAATTCGAAAAGCCTCCGATCATCATGCAGGGAAACACCCCATTCGGAATCATGATAAGCTTTCATCAGGGGGTCCTCATCGCCCCAACATCGATATACCATATCAGCTCCTCTCGAGCAAAGAATCCACGCCCAAAGAGACTGTGTCACAATTCGTCATCCAGCCGAGTTTCGTGAAGCGGGAAACGAGCTGGGATCCAGAAGTCTTAAAGATGATTCAATTTTCCTGGATTCCGGATCTCGCTATACTGCGCACCGCTCGTCCGGAATGACGTTCTTTAGGAATTACGACACAGTCTCAAAGGACATGGCTTTGCTTTAACCCCAAAAAGATTTCATAGGTTAAAATAGGTAAAGCAGGTATATATAGAAAGGCTCAAGGCGTAAGGCTCAAGGCCAAAGGTTCAATTCAAATTCAAAGGCGTTGCTTTAAGGTTTTTCCTTGGGCCTTGTGCCCTGTGCCTTTAGCCTCAAATCTATGTCTCCTTGAAAAGAAATATCATACCGGATATCCATCTTCATGCATAGCCGGACAACTATAACCTCCGCGATGCGGAATCTTCGAACGGCTTAATAAATAGGGTTTCTTAGATCAAATGAATTCCGCGGATTGACGCCGGGCTCGGGGATAAGGGCCGTTTCCGGATAAAAATTAACCCTTCCCAATGACCCTGCACGCAATTTCTGAAAGAGACCAGACCTGGGCCCCATATGTCCGCGCGTTCTCAGAACTGGCGTTGCCCATGAGCCCGCGTTTATAAACACCCTGACAAATAGATGCCAGGCGAAAGATGCCGAAGGCGACGAAAAACTCCCAATCCTTTATTTCATCACGGCCCGTTCTCCGGCAGTAGGCCGCGATATAATCCTCTTCCCTCGGTATCCCTAAGGCTTCCAGATCGAGTCCCTTATACCCCCTGCTGTTCAGTGACGTTGTAAAATAATACTTCATGCAGTTATAGGCCAGATCCGCGAACGGGTGCCCGAGTGTGGAAAGCTCCCAGTCAAGAGTCGCCACAACACGAGGCTCCGTTGGATGAAAAATCAGATTATCAAAACGAAAATCCCCATGCACAATCGTCGTGACATCATCCTCCGGTATATTCCCGGTCAACCACGTAATCAGATTATCCATGGTCTCGATCCGGTC
>CAYTUL010000540.1:0-3281 GCA_964441135.1 uncultured Desulfobacteraceae bacterium
AGACGACGGGTTCGAAAATTGGTTAATTAAAATCAACAAAATCAGCACCACCAGTTGAGAGACTGTGTCGTAATTCGTCATCCCGGCCAAGTCCCGTGAAGTGGAACGCGAGCCGGGATCCGGAAGTCTTCAAGATGATTCAATTTTCCTGGATTCCGGATCTCGCTGTGCTGCGCACCGCTCATCCGGAATGACATTCTTTTCGAATTATGACACTACCTGAGAACTGGTAGTATGAAGAAGGCCCCTGAAAGGGGCCATAAAAGTGAACCGCAAAGCCGCCTTCGCCAAGGCTTCGCCGGACTTTATCCGGCATCCAAGATCTAAGAAAGGAATAAAATATCTGGATCCCGGCCTCCGACGGAATGACATCAAATACGGTGTTCCCAACTTTGTTGCGATTATCAAGTCGCATAGGACCATATTGACTTCTCTTTGCCTAAAGGCGTGGGGTTTCAACCATCCCCGGGCGGGACACCAAAATCCATGACTATTACTGCCGATATGTTAATTTGATGATGGATTTCGGTTCAACCGGCGTAACTGTAAAGAGCGATCTGATTCATATAAAATTCAACAGGAGAAATTTCGTTGGTTATGGAATCCTGGGAGAAGATCCTCGCGGGAAGTATTCGCACTCCCCGTGAACTTTCTTTATTCTTGGAAATAGCGGAATCGGACGTCCATACCGTCCCACCTGTGTACCCGATGCTTATTAACCCCTATTACCTTGGTCTCATTAAAAATAAAAAGGACGCCATATACAGGCAGGCCGTTCCGGACCAGCGCGAGATTACTCTGACAGATGGGTTTATTGATCCTCTCAGGGAGGAAGAACTTTCACCCGTTCCCGGCCTCACCCACAAGTATCCCGACCGTGTCCTCTTCCTTGTATCCGGTCGATGTGCCATGAACTGCAGGTTCTGCAACAGAAAAAGAAAAATAGGCAAATCCGGTATGGTCACCGAAGAGACAATCCGGGAGGGTATTGCCTATATCAGGGCAACCACAAAAATCAGGGATGTCCTGTTATCCGGAGGGGATCCTTTGCTCCTTTCCGATCAGGAGCTATTTCGTATCCTTCGCCGATTACGTTCCATTTCCCATGTGCAAATCATCCGCATCGGGACCAGGATCCCATGCACCCTCCCCCAGCGTGTCACTCCCAAACTTGTGAATATGCTGAAGGAGTTTCACCCCCTCTATGTCAACACCCACTTTAACCATCCATCCGAGGTAACCACTGAAGCCGGCCTGGCATGTTCTCTTCTTTCGGGGGCCGGAATCCCCTTGGGGTGCCAGACCGTTCTCCTCAGAGGGGTTAATGACAGTCTGATTGTGATGAAAGAGCTGATGCAAAAACTCCTTGCCATACGTGTAAGGCCCTATTACCTTTTCCAGGCCGACCTGGTTAAGGGCACATCTCACTTCTGGACGCCCTTGGAAAGAGGTATTGAGATCATTACCGGACTGCAGGGACATCTTTCCGGTCTCGGAATACCCCGGTTTATGATTGATCTTCCCCAGGGGGGCGGTAAGATACCCCTTGCTCCTGAATATATCCGGGGGATTAAAGGAAAAGAGCTCCTTGTTAAGAACTATCTTGGAGAGGGATATCGGTATCCTGTAGTAAGAGATTAAACCGCTAAGAGGCTAAGAACGCGAAGGGGTATTTTATGCGGTAAGAAACCAGAGATCAGCCGTATTCGCCCTGCGGGCTCCGCCGGGCCAGGGAAGGAAGGGGGCTGAAGAATCAAAGAAAGGAAAATGCTAATGATTAAAGTTACGTGTTTGGGAGGGGCCGGGTCCGTGACCGGTTCTAATTATTTGGTTGAAAGTTCACAGGGTAAAAAAGTTCTGGTAGATTGCGGGCTTTTTCAGGGCGGCAAACAGATGGAAAACCGCAACTGGGCGGACTGGGGGTTCGATCCTGAAAAGATTAACACGCTCTTTCTTACCCACGCCCATATCGATCACAGTGGAAGGATCCCTAAACTGGTAAAGGATGGTTTTCGAGGGAAAATAATGACTTCCCCTCCAACGGCGGAACTCTGCGAGATAATGCTCCTGGATTCCGCCCATATTCAGGAAATGGACGCGGAATGGAGGACCCGAAAAAACAGACGACAGTCAAAAAAGGAGATACTCCCTCTTTATACCACCGAGGATGCCGAGGAAAGTCTGAAATTCTTTTCGCCGGTTGAGAGAGATAACATCATTCCTGTTGAGACGGGGATAAAGGCCCGCCTGCGGAACGCGGGCCATATATTGGGTTCCTCTATCCTTGAATTATGGGTCGAAGATTCGGAAGGGGATATCAAGATCGTCTTTTCAGGGGATATTGGAAAACGTAATCAGCTTATTGTTAAAGATCCCCATGAAATATTCGCGGCCGACTATCTTTTTATTGAATCCACCTATGGGGATCGATTGCATCGCCCTTTTGAAGAAAGTAAAAATGAGCTCCTGGAGGCCATTCAGCATGCAGTATCAAGCCGCGAAAAAATCATTATTCCCGCCTTCGCGGTCGAAAGGACCCAGGAAATCCTTTATATATTGGGCGAATTCTATAGAGAAGGCCGTCTTGCCGATATCCCCATATATCTTGACAGCCCTTTGGCCATTAAGGCCACCCAGATATTTCGTAAGAACAAGAAATATTATGACCAGGAGGCCATGGCCATTGTAAATGAGGGATTTGACCCCTTCGATATGCCGAACCTCCATTTTACTCCCACCACAAAGGAATCCATTGCCATAAACGAAGGCTCCGGTCCCGCGATCATCATTGCCGGGAACGGCATGTGCACGGCCGGCCGAATCAAACACCACCTTAAACATAACCTCTGGAAACCGGGGGCCAGCATTGTCTTGGTCGGTTTTCAGGCCAAAGGGACCACGGGCAGAAAAATCATTGAAGGGGAAAAACAGGTCAAGATATTCGGAGAAAATGTCGCGGTAAAGGCACAGGTCTACACCATTGGTGGATTTTCCGCCCATGCCGATCAGAAGGATCTATTAGAATGGGTGGTTCATTTCAGGGAGTCGAATCCGCGTGTCTTTGTGGTCCACGGGGAAACCGCTTCCAGTGAGGCCCTGTCTAACAAGATTAAAAAGGAGATCGGCCTTGAAACCCATGTACCTTTATGGAGGGAGAGACTCATTCTAAAAGCCAGGGAAATGGTTTCCGAAACAGCACCAAGGGAAAAGAGAGCTGAGGATACGCTGCAGATCCTTCTTAATACGATTATTGACATTGAAAACGAGTTAGAAGGATTAAA
>CAYTUL010000541.1:0-3268 GCA_964441135.1 uncultured Desulfobacteraceae bacterium
ACCAGGGAAGGCTGGGATACGCTCCAGGAGTGCGAGGAGATGGGTGTGCAGATCCGGGATGTCCGGGACGAATTCAAGGGGGCCGATTTCCGGGATGATGAGACCAAATTGATGTTCGCCTATGATTATGAGAACCGGCATATTGTCCGTATCTGGGGGTATGACATCAAGGTGCGTGTCTTTCAGGAGGCCGAACGGCTTGGGGTCAACATCCAGAACCGGATCATGGTCACCAGCCTGCTTACGGAAGGAGGAAAACAGGGTGCCAGGGTTGTCGGGGCCACCGGCGTAAACGCACGGACAGGCGAGTTTTATATCTTCAGGGCCAAGGCCACCGTGATCGCTACGGGCGGGGCCGGACGTCTTGCCAATTTCAATCCGGAGATCACGGCTTCCAGTTCCATGGGGGACATGAACAGCGCGGGCGTGGGCCATGCCATCGGGTGGAACGCCGGTGCCGAGTTTGTATGCATGGAGCAGTCGGGACCGGGGATGTTGACCGGCTATGGGTATGCGCCCTACAGCATGGGGAACGCCAGCAACACCTACCACGGTACGCCCATAGTGGACGCCGAAGGAAAAGAGGTGCCCTGGTTTGACGTGTTCGGCAGGGAGTTGAAAACGGTTCAGGAGAGGTTTCTCCCGTCAGAGGGACAGAGATTTCAATTAGGCATAGGCATCGGGATCACCCAAACGGCCCAGGAGTTCCGGTTGAATGATATCCCCATGGATCTGCCGGAGCGCCTCCGAAGGGGTGAATTCACATTGCCCCTTTACGCCGATCTGAGCCGCCTTCCGGAACCGGAACGCCGTTGTATATTCGGCATGATGGTCGGCAACGAGGGAAAGACCCGCATACCCGTATACGACACCTTCACGAAGGCAGGATTCAACCCGGATGAGGACATGCTTCAGGCCCCGGTTATGCCCCTTGAGGGATACTGGAATGCCTGCTACTGGGCGGCCAACCCGAACACCCCGCCAACCCTCCGGGGACTGGGCGGCGGCGGTGGATTCCTGCTGGACTGGGACCTGGGTACAAACCTGGAAGGGCTGTATGCCGCTGCGGGAGGCACCATCTACGGCGGCGGATGCCACGGTGAATCCCACACCACGGGCAGGTATGCCGGAAGAAAAGCGGCGGCCTATGCCCGCACGGCACCGCAGCCCATCCCCGACAAGGCACAAATCGAAGGGGAGAAGACCAGGGCCTATCACGCGCTGAAGCAGGATAAAGGCGGAAACGGATGGAAGGAGATCAATGCCGCCATTGCCCGGATTATGAAGGACTACTGCGGGAAGCATAAGAACGAAGGGACCCTGAATATGGGTCTGAGACTCCTCGATGAGCTCCGGACCACGGAATTAGCCAATGCTTATGCCTCCAATCCCCATGAATTGGGCCGTCTCCTGGAATGCCACTCCCTTATTTCCGTGGGTGAGTTGGTCATAAAGGCCTCCCTCGCGCGGAAGGCGAGCAATTCCATCCTGGACTTCCACCGGCTTGACTATCCTGATATGGATCCGCCCGAGTGGAATAAATTGCTGCCTATCAAGCAGGCTGACGGCGAGGCAGAGGTCAGGGAATTGCCTCTGGACTTTCATCTCCAGCCGCCCTATGCGCCTGATTACGAGGAGAACTACCGGCAGCACTGCGGTCTGTAACCGGGAAAGCACATGACCCTGTCTAATCCATACAATCAAGAAAGGGGGTTTAGAAAATGAGCAATAAAGCCTATATGGTACCCAATCCGCCATTACCCAACAAGGCGGTGGAGTTTAACCCGGATATATGCAACGGGTGCAACCTATGTGTCGAGGTCTGCCCCACGGATGTGATGGTTCCGAACCCGGAGAAGAAGATGTCACCCATCGTCCTCTACCCGGAAGAATGCTGGTTTTGCGGCGGTTGTGTTGAGGAGTGCCCCAGAAACGGGGCGATCCGGATGCTTCACCCCACGCAACAGCGCATTTCGGTCAACTGGAAACGCAGGGAAACGGGGGAGTTGTTCCGCCTGGGCATGAATAATCCGCCGCCACCGGACACCCGGCCGCCTTCGGGGGGATAAACCGGGTGCCATTTCGAATTGTAATTTCTCCCCGGATGGGGGATTTGAGGATCGTTTTAAAAGATCAGCCATCCGGGGAGGGCATTTTTTTATTGACGAAGAATATTTTTTTCCTTAAATTATGAACGTGTTCACCAATAGAACGTGTTCATTTCATGGCTGAAACCCTGTCTTTTAGGACGGGTTAGATTATATGGCGGTGCAATAAAGAAAAGGTATAAGGTCTACGGTTCATGGTTCAGGATTCATAATACCGGGTTCCGGCGTAAATCCCAATCTTTGAACAGGAAACCCGGAGTCGTTCAATTCAGGTAAAAAAAGATGGAACAAGGAAATAAAAACCCGGTCGGGACCAGGCGAATCCAGCAAAAGGAGGAAACCCGGGCCCTGATCCTGGAGAGCGCCCGAACCCTGTTTGACAGATCGGGATTTAAGAATACGACCATCCGGGCCATTGCAACCCTGGCCGGTGTGGGAACCGGCACCATTTTTAACTATTTCCCGGATAAGCCGTCTCTCCTTATCGCGGCATTACTCGATGACCTGGAAAAGGTCGAATCGGTAGCCTTCGGGAACCTGTCAGGAGATGCCTCGATCGTTGAAAAATGCCTCTATATTACAGAGGTCTACTATCTCTATTACGCAAAACGTCCGTCCTTATCGAGAACCCTTCTCAAGGAATCCAATTATATCCCGGGTGAATTCGGAACCCTATTAAAAACTCGAACAAACCGGTTCATTCACATGGTGGAGGAACTGATGAAAGAGGCCCAGAAAAAGGGGGAGATCCGCGGGGAAGCCGACTGTGGGCTGGCCGCCATGACTTTTTTTTCCCTATTTCTCAGGGTTCTTTTTGCAGGACTCGATGAGGCCGAGTTTAGACCGGACGAATTGGTCCCCTCGCTTCGCGGACTTCTGGAGCAGTATATGCAAGGGATCGGTACAAAGGGGTCCTATGCGTGAGGACTTCGTTTCAAATCTTTAACTCGAATAGGATGTGGAAGTCCCGGTATTCATGTATGGAAAGGAGGACCTGTTGAGATGTCGTGGGCAGGAAAGATACTCCGGATAGATCTATCCCATGGAAAGATAGAGAGGGAACCGACCTCCCGGTATGTAAAGGATTATATCGGCAACGCCGGAATTGCAGCCAGAATATTCTGGAATGAGGTCCCGCCGGATACGAGGCCCTATGATCC
>CAYTUL010000542.1:0-3257 GCA_964441135.1 uncultured Desulfobacteraceae bacterium
GCACTAGGTAGGAGACAAAGTAAAAATGGTGCATGAGAATAAGAGGGTCTGGAGTCTTTGGATAATATCCACAGTATGCCTTTTTATGTTTATTACGGGTTGCGGTAGTAAGGAGGAGAAAAAGGAGAAGCACCTGGAACGTGCGAGAGAATATATCGAAAAAAATGAATTAAAAAAGGCTGTGATTGAACTCAAGAACGTTATTCAACTGGAACCGAAGAATGATGCCGCCCATTCTGAATTGGGCGAGATATATCTGCGGCTGCAACAGGGTCGGGAAGCATTTCAGGCTTTCTCAAAGGCAGTATCCATAAACCCTGATAATCTGGACGCTCAGTTGAAGTTGGGACAACTCCTGCTGCTGAGTAGAAACACCAAAGAGGCAAAGGAGAAAGCAGAGCTTATCCTTGGAAAATCACCTGAAAATATTGATGCCTTGAGTCTCCTTTCAGGTGCTCAAATCCAGGAAAAAGACCTGGATTCAGCCATCAATACTCTGGAAAAAGTGGTTACCCTTGACCCGAATCACTTTAGTACCCGGCTTTCTCTCGGTCGCATATTCTTGATTAAGGGTGAGATGGAGCGGGCTCAACAGGCCTATCTAAAAGCAATTTCCCTAAAGCCTGAAATGAGGGCACCCTATATCGAGTTATCCCGCGTGTACGGGATAAAAGGGGAATGGGATAAGGCTGAAGCCAAACTTCAGGAGATGATCCAGGCATCAACCCCGAAGTACCAGTCTCTCCATTATCTCGCAGGTTTTTATGAAGGAAGGAAAAAATGGGTTGAAGCGGAAAAGATCTATAGGGAAGCCGTTGAGTTAGCTCCCCAGGGAGATATTATGCCATTGATGAATCTGGGGGGATTTTTTAAACGCAGGGGAAATTATGAGAAGGCCCTTGAAACTCTCGAGAAGGCTGCTGTGATTAAAAAAGAAGACTTGAATATTTTAATGACCATTGCCCAGCTTCATTTTGATTTTAACAAAATAGAAAAGGCCAGGGCAGTTGTCGACAGTATATTAGAGAAAGACAAAGGTCATGTAGCTGCGAATTTCCTAAAAGGGAGGATATATCTGGCTGATAAGGATTTCAACAATGCCCTGGAAAAATTCGAGCTCGTATTAAGAGAGCGCCCTGATAATGCAATGGCCCATTATTCAAAGGCCCTGGCCCTGATAGGAAAAAGGGAGATCGCCCTCGCGCGAGAAAGCCTGCTTAAAGCGGTTGAGCTTAATCCTCGCCTGAAAAACGCGAGGCTGATCCTCGCGGACTTTTACCTCCGTGAGAGGGATAAAGACCTCGCGAGCCAACAGATTGAAAGTGTGCTCAGCCAGTCTCCTGACGATATCAGGGGCCTCACACTTCTGGGAAATCTGAAGCTATTGGAACAGGATGCCGGTGCAGCAGAAGCGGCCTATAAAAAAGTGGTGGAACTCAATCCCGATTATGCTCAGGGCCACCTGAGGTTAGGTATCCTTTATAACCTTATCGGGAAACAAACAGATGCCCTCAAGCATCTGGAAAATACTCTCGAAATTGATCCCCTGCGGAGTGACGCCCTTGGCCTGATGGTAAGTATCTATCTCAGGGGGAAAGAGTACAGTAAGGCCCTCAAGGTATGCGAGGAACAGGCACTGCGAACAGGGGACCACCCTTCCGCCCTCGCCTTAATCAGGTACTTTGAGGGAAATGTTTTTGCTGCCAAAAAAGATAATCAACAAGCCCGGAAGCGGTATGAGGAAGCGATCGATATTGACCCTAATCTCCTGTCTCCATACGCAGCATTGGCCAGAGTATATCTCCAGGAGAAAAAACTCGATGAGGCACGGAATCAATACAAGACAATTCTGGAAAAGAATCCGAATTACCTTGCGGGTTACATGGCCTTAGGCGCCATCTATGAGCAACAAGGTAACAGGAAAGAGGCTGAAGCCCATTACCGAAAGGCATTGGAGATCAATAAGGACTTTACGCCAGCCGCTAATAATCTCGCCTGGATACTTGCTGAAAAGGGTGAAAGCATTGATGAAGCGCTCGGTTTCGCCCGGACCGCCAAGGAGCAAATGCCCAATAACCCATCAATAATGGACACATTAGGTTGGATCTATTATCTCAAAGGGAGCTATTTAAACGCGATTTCAGAATTACAGGACAGCATTGAGCTCGTTCCGGACAACCCGATTATCAATTACCATCTGGGTATGTCCTACTATAGGGATAACCGGTCCGATGCCGCTAAAGAATTCCTCGAAAAGGCATTGAAAATCGATTCGGATTTCAAGGGAGCGGATGAAGCACGTAAAGTGTTAAAAGAATTAGCATCATCTAATAAATAAGGATTACACACTGGGACATCCGCAGTCGCCGAAGGCTTCCGACTCCGTCAAGGCTTCGTCGGGACAAGATGGAGGGACATATCGTAGCCAGTTATTACGTGATACTGGATGCTGTTTTCTGGCTTCCGGCTCGGAGAGCCTACAGCTCGGAGAGATATTGGATTTAAAAGAATTTTTTGATTTTTCCAGTATCCAGCATCAAGTATCCAGGATCGGCTCGCCTCCCCGGCCCGAACCGGCGCAGGGCGGGCAAGCAATATGATATTTAAGCTTTCGGCTTGTCGGTTTGAGGCGGAGCTTTGATAGGAACATGAACAAACCATGAGAAAAAGGGATATTTAAAATGCAAAAAAATCAAGAAAAAAAGAGGATTCTTATTATTGAGGATGATCTTGATGTCCTTTCTGCGTTTGTTAAATATTTTACTCATGTAGGGTATGAGATTATCATTGCAACGGACGGTATGGAAGGTCTTAAAAAAATTGAGGCAGGCGGTTATGACCTGGTAATAACGGATATTGTTATGCCCTTCGTTAGCGGAGTGGGTGTGGTGACAACACTCAAGGATCAAAAACCGGACATCCCTGTAATTGCTATCACAGGTTTTGGCAAAGAACCGGAAGCGGCGGCCATGGAAAAGAAGGCCGATTTTGTTCTTGCGAAACCTGTCAGGATATCCCTTCTCAAAGAATACGTGGCTACACTTTTAAATAGAACAGATGATAATGTTTCCGGATGATCTATCTCGGAGCATTACTCCGGCTATATGATAATATTTGGGGCTCAAGGCAATGATAAAATCCGATCTTTTAGGCCGGTCGAGGATTCCGCATAGCGGAGGTCATGGGTATCTGGCTATGCATCAAGATGGATATCCGGTATGATGTTTCTTTTCAAGGAGATATAGATTTGAGGCTAA
>CAYTUL010000543.1:0-3254 GCA_964441135.1 uncultured Desulfobacteraceae bacterium
TGGCCACCCCATTGACCACGGGCTCGGTGACTGTTTCTATTTTATCCTCATCAACCCCCAATCTGGTCATGACATCCCTGGATTCATTCAGGATCTTGATGGAGTTTTTCTGGTTTCTACTGATCACATCTTTCAGGGCGGCCCTTGCGTTTCCGTCCATCCTGGCATCCTCTATCAGAAATTCCGATATCTTGGGTTGAATATTCAGCAGTGTATAACGGATGTCTTTTATGATCGATCCTGTCTTTAAGGTATATTCAATGGCCTTCCTTGAGTTCATAGAGCCGTCAACGGCGATGAGTATCTTTTTTTCCACGAAATTCCTCCTTCTGAATTTGAAGCGTGAAATCCACGCGAATTTTAATGGTTTCGTAAAAATTCCAGGAAACCGTCACTCCCGCGAAGGCGGGAGTCCAGAAACGGCCGAAATCACTGGATTCCCGCTTTCACGGGAATGACAAGAGAATAGGATTCATGTTTTTTTTACGAATGTATCAATTTTGTTTTAGCGGGCATCACGTAAGGGCGTCATGGAAAAACACAACCCGATTCTTTTAAAAAAATGCCTTACGCCTTGTCGAAGATCCCGCCGCTGTTAGCGGGGCGCCCTGGGCCTTATGCTACTATGCGTCATCTTTCAACCCCTAAAAGATAGCAGAGTCTACAATCTTTGGAATGCTCTTAAATAGCAGCAATTAAAGAATATAGGCAATTATAAAGAGGTGTCAATACAAATAATGGGCCCTGATTCACCATCAAAGCCTTAAATCAAGTTATTGCTGGTCTCCGGCCTCCTTGAAGGCGGTGATGGACGCCCCGAGCAGGGCCGCCCTCCGGTTAAGGATAACATGAACGGGAATTTTTTCCATGAGTCCCTTAAACCTGCCCTTGTCCGTGAAGGATTTCATAAAGATGTCCTCTTTCAGCTTCGGAAGGATTTTCGGCGGGATCCCTCCCCCGAGATAGACCCCCCCGAGGGTCATTCCGGTCAATGCAAGATTGCCCGAGGCCGCGCCAAGGATGGAAATAAATACTTCAAGGGTTTTCACACAAAGAGGCTGTTTTTTATTCAGTGCGGCTTCGGTAATCACCCTTGCCGGATCCGACTCCCGGATATCGGCTTTAAGCCACTTCGGTTCCCTCTCCGGGCCGGATTTCTTCAAACAGGAGTAGATATCCCATATTCCCTGGCCTGATAACACCCTTTCGATACTCACATGCCCGTACATCTTGCGAAGGTGTTGCCACAGGGCGAACTCCGTCATCCTGTTCAGGGGAAAATCCGTGTGACCGCCTTCGGAAGGAACAGGGATGTATACTCCCTCCTGATAGACCAGCAGGGACTCACCAAGGCCCGTGCCCGGGGCAAGAAGGGCCAGATTCTGCCCTTTTTGCGCCTTTCCTTTGTTCAGGGGGAAAAGCTCATTTCTATTCAGATAGGGGATGGAAACGGCCATGGCCGCAAGATCATTTATTAACCGGACTTGTTTCCACTTGAATCGTTTCCTTAGCCGGTCCTCCCGGACCACCCAGGGCAGGTTGGTTGTTCTGACTTGCCCCTTTTGCACGGGACCGGCAATTCCGAAACAGGCTCCTGATACAGGAAGGGGATGTTTTTTCATAAATTGCTCGATAAGGATTTCAAGGTCAGGGGCCCCCCTGCTGGCATATGTTTCAATCCTTCTGAGAATGGGGCGCCTTTTCCCCTTAATAAAAAGACCTATTTCCGTTTTGGTCCCTCCAATATCACCGGCGAGCATAAAAGCTCCTTCCCCCGAGTTATTCATATACTATTTCTCCATGTAAGGTAAATCCTCTGATACGATCCCCGGAATCATTCCCATACCAATAATGGCGTCATGTATCAATCTGAGAGATCGCCTTCGCTTGCTTACAACAGGGAGGCCGCCTGCCGATCTATCAGCCAGATAAGCTCTCCATCAACGGGTTGAATTCTTTGTGCAGGTAAAATCTTTGGACCTTCTTTAAAAACCTCTTTAAGAATCCCGGATTTTTCTTTCCCTGAAACAAGAAACAGGATCTTTTTCGCATTATTGATTACCGGCAGGGTCAATGTGAGTCGATAGACATCGGGATTTCCCCCCCTTAATGAGACCACGAGCCTTTCCCTCTCTTCAAGGGCCCTGTGACCCGGAAATAGTGACGCGGTATGACCATCTGCCCCCATACCCAATAAAACAAGATCAAAGATCGGGAATTCGTTATCTTTAAGCTGAAAGAATTCAATGATCTCTTTCACATATCGCCGGGCACCTTCATCCGGTGGCAATTCTCCCGGCATATAGTGGATCTGATCTGAAGAAATGGGGACCAAATCAAGGAAGTCTCTTTTAGCCGCCCCGTAATTACTGTCCGGGTCTTCCTCCGGCACACAACGCTCATCCACCCAAAAGATATGCGTATTCCTCCAGGGAATCCCGGACAGATAGGGCTCTTTGACCAGGAGTCTGTGCATGGGCCTCGGGGTCGAACCTCCTGAAACAGCCATTGCAAATTTCCCTTTTTCTCCCAGGCTTTCATTGGCGGCGGATACAATCAGACTTGCCCCGGCAAAGGCCAGTTCGGAAGAATTGTTCTTGATCAGGATTTGGGATTTACCGGTTCTCACCTTTAAACTTTTTTATGATTTTAGGAATAAAGAAGGAGAAAATAAACAGACCTACGGAAAAAAATACCTTGAAGGATACCAGGTCTCCCCAGTGGCCTGATACCCACACGCTTTTTAGTGTCCCAATGAAAAAGGTGAATATAAAGGTCCCGACGATAATACCCAGGCCGGTCCCGAAAAAATAATCCCAGAACCGGACCTTGGTCAGGCCCATGCCGAAATTCATCGGGGTGAAGGGAAAGTACACGAGTCGCAGGTAGAGGACGGTCGCGAACCCGTTTTTCTCGATGGCGTCGTCATATTTCTTCAACCGGTCTCCGATGAGAGACGCCGCGAATTCTCTCCCAAGGGTCCGGCCAATAAAAAAGGCCCCGCTGGAACCCAGCATGGCCCCTATCCAGACGAACAGGAACCCCCAGTAAGCGCCGAAGATGGCCGCGCCAAGCCCGGTCAACAGGGTGCCGGGTACAAACAGACATACCCCGACGGCGTAGATAACCATATAGATCAGGGGGGCCCAGATTCCTGCACTGTCAAGGAATCTTCCGAGGGAATCCGCCGTGAGGTAATCCCGGACCGGGGTAAAACGGATGACATAAACGGCTATAAGAATAAAGACCAGCAG
>CAYTUL010000544.1:0-3243 GCA_964441135.1 uncultured Desulfobacteraceae bacterium
CTGTGACCCCGACTAGCTTGGCACCCAGCTTTTTGGCAAATCCCTTGCCCCTTTCCGTGGCCTCTTTGGGGCTCAATTGGACCTTTCCCTTCTTTCGTTTCTCCTCCAGAAAAAAATGAGGTTCCGGATTTACCTTCTCCGGAGAGGAAAGGTAAAAGGGCATATTCGCACACGCAAGCATCATTGCAACGTCTGCATCTCCCTTGGGGCTGTCTATCAAGCCGGGATGTCCCATAGGCCCCCCTTTCGACCTTCTTGCCTCGTCATACGCCTTGTACTCGGGGTGTTCCCTATAAAAGACATCATATTGTTCCGAACCGGGTCTCAGGGACCGATTCCGTGCAAATACAATCTCCCTTTCATCATGTCTAGCAACCTCACCCACAATAAGACCCTTTGTTCCTGCCAAGGCCTTGGATTTTGTTCTTTTGAGCAATTGAAATGCGGCAAACACTGCAAAGATGTACCCTGCGATCAGGATGATTATCCCAATACCTGTCTTTAAAAACCCAATCCAGGCGAGGATAAGATAGACGACCAGAACGGCCGTCATCCCTAAAAATTGCATTAAAGCAAATATACTGGTCCTGGACTCCCTCTCCCAGAGACATGATATGAAAAAACCCAAACCGATTAATGCCTGGACCATCAGACCTATGGCCCCTATCAATATCAGCACGTCAATAATAATCATGGATTTTCTCCTTTTATACACAAGGTCATAATTATTTACGCATTTAGTTACCTGCGTGTACGAATGGTCAAATCCTTTTTTCCATGAATGCTTCTCATCCCATCAATCGTTTGTAATAGGTAGACGTACCGGTACGGAGTATCTCGCGGACAATACTCTCGGTGACCTTACCCACGCCTTTAAGCGATTGCAGACTGCCCCGCATGGCGGAAAGCGGTTCCTTAAGTTGGGAAATGGAATAGGCAGCATACCCGTATGGTGACGAACACCCCTTGAGCCGCAATACATAATCCAGGTGCTCCAGCATGACCACCACCAGGTCATTCTGATCAATAAAATCCTTATATAAATAGTGAGGGATACGAATGGATATCTTATATCTGCCGGCGAGCGATAAAAAAACCTGTTCTATCAAACCATAATACTCTCCTGTAGCCCGGCCCCATTTATCTTTCCGATAGATAGTATAATATTGGGGAACGAGATCCGGATAATGCTTTTTTAGAACCGAATGGAAATAATCCATCTGCCGTCCGTCTTTAAGGGTCATACCGCTGAAGATGATGAAATCAACCCCGATACTTCGTGCCTTTTGGATGGTCTCCTCCATTTTTTCCAGGGTATCGGTAATAAACGGGATGACCGGCATCAGGAACATACCGCAGGCTATGCCTTCTTTTTTTATTCGGGCCATGGTCTCCAGGCGTTTCGAAGGGGAAGGGACACCGGGTTCGAAAACCGAGGATATTTGGTCATCCACAGAAGAAAAACTAAAGCTTACAATGGCCCTTTTTTGCGCGTTTATCTTTTTGATGAGATCCAGGTCCCGTTCCACCAACGTGGATTTTGTGAGGATGTGGATGGGCCAGTCCATCCGGCACAAAAGCTCCAGGACCTGCCGGGTCAACCTGCACTTCTCTTCCACAGGCTGATATCCGTCCCCCACGCCCCCGCCCACCATGACATATCCGGGTTTCAAGGGAATTCGTTTTCTCGCGGGGTCCAGCTCCCGGGAAAGGATTTCCAGGGCATTTCCCTTGACCGCGACCTCACTCCCGAATTCCCCTTCCACGTTGTATTTTTCGGCCCTGCCATCACAGTAGACGCAGTTGTGTGCGCAGCCCCTGTAAAGATTCATCCCGTAACGTGCTACAAACCAGGATTCGATCTTCTTATGCTTCCGGAGAATGGATTTCGCCTGAATTTCCTTTGTAATCATCTCTTCTGAAGTGCCGGTCCTTGTATTTGTATTGATCGACCCGAAGCAGGTCCATTACCCTGAGGGGCTCCTCTTTTACCAGGTTGCGGCAGGCCCGGTATGCTATCCAGTAGGCGTTTTTATTCCCGGTCTTTACCAGGTTTTCGACCAGCCCGTAAATACGTTCCGGATTCTTCCGGGCCAGGTCGCTCAGGTTGTTGCCCACGGATGTCCGCGGGTAGGGGGCCTTTTCCCTAAACAGGTGTTTTAAGATAGACAGGGAATAACCGGGATCTTTTTGCATCCACCGGTTTAGGACCACGGGCCGCAGGGTCTCGCCGACAAATCGCCTTACATTGGGATCACGGGATTTCGCGCACCGGATCAAAAAGGGCTTTACGCCTTCAGAGTGCTCCCTGATGATCTTCCGGAAATAGTGGGCTGTGATCTCCCGCGTTATCCAGAAATCGTCCGCCGCGGCCCCTTTAAAAAAAGGGAAAACACTCTCGTAATCAACGAGCCCGTGATAGGAGAGCAGGCCCAGGCCCACGGCCTTGTTTTTAAATTCATCGCCTTCCTCAAGCAGATTGGCGGCGGCAGGGAACAGGAGATGGCCTTTCAGGTTTTCGTAAAGATATTTTGTGAGTACGTCGAGGGTATGGACGATCCCATAGGATATACGCTTGTTGTCCGGGATGCTGTCATAGAGCCTGCTAAGGACAAGGGGGATGTTCTTCTTCACCAGATCGTACCGGTCCCTGGTGATGTTGCCGATGATAGATCGGTTGATGCGTTTCTCTATTTCAGGGGTTAGGATGTTCATGGACCAGGTCAATTGATAGATATGGAAGGTCAATTCTTATGCCGAATCGAGATTATTATTTTTGTCTCAAGTCACTGATAATCTGTTCAGGGGACCTTGAGTCCTCCCAGGAACCGGAAAGATCCAGTAGAATCTGAGCGGGTTTCTTGGTCTTGAGGAAATAGTTACCTTTTGCCAGGAATGTCTTCAAGAGAAAGAGCACTTGTTGACTGACAGACCTGTTTTCAGATTCGGCCAGGGCCTTAATCTGGGAATATAGGTCGTCCCCAATTCCTTTAATCTGAAGATTTGCCATGATGATCCTTCCTTAAAATATTTATATGATAATATCCTTTTTTCATGAAATCCTCAAGGCTCAAACAGAAATTCTATATTCATCCCCCATATATACAGCCCGTCCCCCGATTTCAGCCATTCATCGCATATGGATTGCCGGGGCATACGGAGTGCCCTAAAATATCGCTGAAAACAAGAATGATATTCATTCTTAAAAAGTTCAATTTTCAGTAGTGTCCGTTGTCTGTTGTC
>CAYTUL010000545.1:0-3242 GCA_964441135.1 uncultured Desulfobacteraceae bacterium
ATTAAATTCTGTGATATGAAGAAACGGGAGATACTTTTTGGGGATTCCTGGAGATTGGGGCCATGATAGACTTTTATTGTTTTTAGACAGGATTTACAGGGTTTAATGGATCTTATTATATTCTTCCTTCCCGGATGGAAAGGAGAAAGGCAAAATAATCATGTCTATCCTTTTCATCTTGTCTATTGATTCTCTTTAAGAATTTCGCCTGAAACAGTATATCCTTTTCATTCCTCACCATGAGAGCCGGCGGACAAGGGTTTCCGGGTAGTTAAATATAGCTGCTTTGGTAAGTCCGGAAAGCCCTGTCTGGGTGACATTACATGTTATGCCAGCTAATTTGTTCGCATCTTTTTCTGTATATTCAAACGGTGTATTAACGGAATTTCCACTTCATCACCAAGAGCCCACATTATTTCTTCGAGGCCATAATGACATTTAATATTAGATCCTTTGGTTGCATTATATAGAGTATCATAGCATCCAGGACAATGCGTTGTTAAATCGTTAACGCCGCTTTTAATAACTTGTTCAATCTTCTTTTTCGTAACAGCCATTGCGTCGTCCATTGCAAAATTGCGTGCCATGGATAACATCCCACAGCTCAAACCATCGTACCGATTGTTTTCGAGCTCTACTGGTTCCAGACCCACTGCTTTATGTAATCCCCTGACAGCATCGAAGAATGCATCACCAAGCTCACTGCTGTAACAGGAATCGCTAACCGCGATTTTTCCGGAGAGCTTGTTCTGGACTTGGACTTTCCCCTGTTTTACTTTTTCCCAAAGCCATTCCCAGATACTCGTTACCTCGAAAGGCAGCTTTACGCCGTGATAATTCGGCCATATATTGCCGAAAAAATTGGCACAGGATCCGCAGTAGCACACCAATCGCTCTGTATCAAGACCTTCAAACATTTCGAGGGTATCGTTTACTCTTTTGGCGAATGCTTCATAATCCCCAAAACGATAATGCAATTCCCCGCAGCAGGCAGCGCGCGGACCGTATTTGGGCAGATCCTTTAAAACTACGGAGTGTTCGATGCCATAGGGAATCTCCTTTCCTATACAGCCGACAAAGAGAACCTCCTTGCTTTTGGGAGGGATGATCTCCCATTTATCGAGGACGTCTTTTTCATAGGGTGCGAGGTTTTTATATATATCCCACATCATACATGAATCACCATCTCCGTTAAACATATATCTTAAAGGAGATGGAACCCCTCCCCGCTTTTTAATACGCTCCGACAATCTTTCCATAATCAAGGTATAGGGTTTGAGGCCATGGGGACAATAATGGTTGCAACCGAAGCAAAAAGTGCATTCATTTAACACCCTTTCAGGTTCTTCACCCTTTAAAAGACGCCCTATCTCTTTTTTCGACTCCTCTTTTTCCATCTTCATTACAGGACATCTCTGAAGACATAAACCACAGTTTAAGCATGTTGCTTCGCTTTTTTTCTCAGGGTCAAAAGCATCAATATAGGATTTATTCGGCATACTCACCCCCTTTTAAATATCTTATGAATAAGGAAATAAAAAATATTTCATGTTAATGTGTCCGATCCTTATTAGTCAGAAAGATGGAAAAGCAATGGAAGTACATGCCTCATTTCTTCTTCGGTATATCCATTAGCCTCAAAATTCTCCCTGGATTTATTTATTATCTCCTCAACATTCTTGCAATTAGAATATGTATCATATTTACATTCGTATTCCCTGCCTCCTGTTGCATCATTAATTAAAGTAACGATTTCTTTCAGACCAACCGGATATCCCTTTATTCCCGCATGCAGGGACATATAACAGGCAGGACAGGCATTTACCAAATAATCCGCGCCGGTTCTCCGGGTCTCTTCTATAAGAGTTTCCCCCATTTTTTGACCTATCTGCGGATCACTGATGCTTGCTAATCCGCCGCAGCAAAGGGTCTGTTCTTTAGTATGTTCCATTTCAACGATTTTCAATCCAGGAATTGCCTCCAAAATTTTTCTTGGCGTTTCAGTATCTTTGCTTCCCCGGGCTAAAAAGCAGGAGTCGTGGAAAGTTATTGTTTCCTCCAACGGTCTTATAAAGTCTAATTTCTCCAAATTGTCACTTAAAAACTGAGTATAATATTGAACCTCGAAATCCAGCTCAGAAAAATTAGGGAAAAATTCTGTAAATTGACGATAACAACCGGTGCAGATAAGGATAACCCTTTTCGGCGAAAAGGCCTTTATGCTGGCGATTAATTCCCGGCCCTTCTCTTCCGACTCCTTCACCTTGCCACCTGCAGGGAAATAGATAAGACCGCAGCAGAGTTCCCCTCCTGCGAGTGGAATAAAATCGATCCCCATCCTCTCCAGGATATCCAAAAAAGTAAATATTTTATCAGGGAGAGCCAGTGGAGCGCATCCTAGAAATACAACATTTTCAGTTCTCCTTGGGCCGGAAGGTACTCTTTTTAACCATCTTTCTTCAGTAGGTCTCATTTGAATACCAGAAAGAATTGCATTAATATTCATTTTTTGACCGGGAATGCCAAAATTCAAGGCTTTTGGCTGTTTTCCCTCTTGTTTAAAAAGCTTGATTTTCGCTGCTTCATGGATCAACTGAGGGTTGATTCCTTGAGGGCAGGAATCATTACAATTCTCACATGCAGCACAACTAAAAGCCCTCAAATAAACTTCATCCGAATAAACTCCGTTTTTTAAGAAATCTATGATTTTCATCATAATATCCTCAGGATCTTTATCCTTTAACGGAGAAAGCGGATACGTCAAACAATGTCTCAAACATTCTCCACAGAGAATGCACTCTTCAACAGCCTGATGCACGATTTCATTTAGATATTCTTCCAGTGAGGTATACTTTGGTTTTGACACAGGAGCCTCCATCTACTGGGGGAAAAAATTAAGCAGTGTTTATTTATTTGAGATCAAAATGATATCCAAGGTGTTCAAGTTATATTGTTAAATACCTTTTAGTCTATTGGAATCAAAATTGTCAAAATATTTATCACCTTAGGCGAGGTTTGGAAGAATCGGGACTATAGGAATATCCATGTTAAAAGAATAGATTAAGTATTTCCTTTTTTCAAGGAAGCGCAGCCGGGAACCTGGGGGCGAGTATATCTCTCACTATTCCGGGATGTGAAGAAACGGGAGGTACTTTTTCGGGATTCCTGGAGATTGGATTCATGGTTTAAATTGTTTTTAGACAGGATTTACAGGATTAAATGGATCTTGTTCTATTCTCCCT
>CAYTUL010000546.1:0-3235 GCA_964441135.1 uncultured Desulfobacteraceae bacterium
TATCCTGACGGTCCACGGAATCTTCTCGTATCTCCCTTAATCGGTTCTTGATGTCCTTCAGGCCCAGCCGGTCCGTCTGCTTCGGCTTGAGGAACCGATCTGAGAGGGTTCTTCTCTTTCCCGATGAGGCCGGCTCAAGCAGAAAAACATCCCCCATTCAAACTCCTTTCTCACCCGATTTTCCCTTCTCAGGGCCTTGGAGGGGCTGAATCAAGCATATCAGCGACGTCCTTTAGTCCCAGATTCTCCAATTCCTCCCTTGTAGGGACCCCGGTCTCGGGATCATAACCCCTCGACCTGCAGTAGTCTTCCTGTACCTTTTTCATCTCATCCGGGTCCGTCGGTCTGCCGGGCTGCGGAAATACGGTCATGGACTCCAGGGGAATCGAAATCACGGGCTCTTCACCGATCAGACGTTCGCACAGGACATTATAGGCGTCCACCAATACGCGATTCTTGTGAGCCACCCTGCGAAGCGCTTCCGGCGTGTATTCCATACCCGTGGCCGCCTTAAGCCACTTTGCGTAGTGCTCGATCCCAAACCTGACACCGTAATGTTCCAGATACGTCGATGTGACCTCACAATGGCCGGTTAAATCCCCTATCAAAAACTCATTCTCTTTTTCTATAACCATTTTACTGGTCAACTTATTATATTTCGGAGTCCTCCAGAGATCCCTGTCCCCCGTAATACGTTCCGATGAATCACTGCACCATTCATCGATACGCTCCGCGGCTTCCCGGGGAGAAACACCGAGGATCTCCACGAAGGAAGGTATATTGCCGTATCCATCCCCGAATCCGGGCACGCGTTCAACTTCTCCGGTCCGGTATTTCGCAACGGGGCCCAGATCCGGAGCATAATCAGCCCACGCATAGGGAAAGGCGTTGTCATACTGGTCGGCGAACGCAAGGGATCCCTTACCTATCCACCGGGCAGCATGCGCAATGCCTTCGGCGAGATGTTTTCCAAAACCTTCGCTCCGAGCCAGTTTCTCTATTAAGGCCTTAATCGCCTCCCTGCTCCCCCGTTCCATGGGTATGCCGTCCGTATCGGCCGCGGAGATTATTCCTTTTTCATAAAGCCCCATCAGCCAGCCGCCCAGCATTTCGATTGAGAGGGAGTCCACTCCATACCGGTTCGCAAGCATGGTTCGTTCCCACCAGAGTTCGAAATCCGTTTGGTCATACATTTTCTGATAGAGTAAACCGAAATAGTTTACGCATGTCGTGGCCCCATTGCCTACTCCCTGTACACGGAAATTCTGATGACACTGTAAGGGACAAAAGGCACACCCCGTGGCGCCCACCATGTTTTTTTTCAAAAAATCAATCATGGGGGAATGGGGAATTTCTTCAGGTATCTCCGCTCCGTAGGCATATTGATAGCCCTCCGCGATCTGTCTGGATATCCCTTCCCTGTACTGTGTCTTTCCGAAAGCGGCGGCCTGTCCCTTGTCGAAGTCATCATAAAATTCATCATACAGGGCTAAGAAGGCCTCAGGGTCCGCGATTTTCAATCCTCCGGTGCCACGAACAGCGACGGCCTTCAGCTTCTTTGATCCCATGACGGCCCCTACTTTTCTGGAGGCCGTGTTGTCGATATCATGTAAGATGAGGGCGTATACAACCCGGTTCTCCCCGGCGGGTCCGATACAGGCTATCTGGACATCGGGGTCCTCCAACTCTTCCTTTATCTTTTGTTGCGTTTCGTGCGTGTCCATGCCCCAGAGATGTCCGGCGTCCCTTATCTCCACATGATCGTTCTGTATAAAAAGATAGGCCGGTCCCTCGGCCCTTCCTCTGATTGCAATATGATCATAGCCGGCGTACTTTATCTCTGACGGGAACTGCCCTCCCATTCCTACAAAGACATAGGGATCATTGGCTCGTTCCGGTGTCTTCGAAGCAACCGTAGCCTTGTTTCCAAAGAGTGTTCCCGTTAAAGGACCCGTGTTGAACATCAGAAGATTCTTGGGATCGTAGGCCCTGGTTTCCGGTGATACCTCTTTACAGAAAATCCTGGTACCGATCCCGATGCCCCCAAGACAATCCTTTATATATCTGGATGTCGGCTCCTTTTCTATTTGACCGTCGGTCAAATCAACCCGGAGTATTTTTCCTGCATATGACATTTTAGGCCTCCCTCTTTACCATATCGAGGAATTTTTCCGATTTGGCCCTGGCCCTTGCCATGCCAACCCTCTCCGCCGGGAGAACCTGCAGGGCGCCCGTATAGCAGTGCCTGGCACATTGGGGTTCTTCATATGTGTCACATAGATTGCATTTTATGGCCACGTGCTTCTCTGGATGCACCGTAATCGCCCCGACAGGACAGGCGATCTCACAGAGCTTACAGCCGATGCATTTCTCTTCATCGACGCTTAATACCCCGCCTGCGCCCCGGGTAATGGCACGGGGAGGACACGCCTCCTCGCAGTAGGCCTCTTCACATTGCTGGCAGAACACCGGGATGCTATAAAGGATCTGATCCTCCACAGTACGGACAACCCGTATTCTTGATTTTGTGGGATTGGACTCCCCCTCGTTGACAAGGCTGCACACCCCTTCACATACCCTGCACCCGTCACATTTGGCCGGGTCCAAAACGATCCGTAACATGTTGACCCCCTTTCCCTTCCATAATTGAAATATTCATTCGTTATTCTGAATCCTGAATTCTGGTTCCTGGCTCCTTTCTCACTCCTATTTCTTATCAATCGCACTTGCAATCCCATCCCACTCCTCACTTGCCGTCATTGTTCAAGCCTGTCCGCGACCTCCTTCAGACCCAGGCTGTCCAGTCTTTCCCTGGTTGGAACACCGGTTTCCGGATCATAACCCCTTAGGGTGCAATAGTCCTCCTGTATCTTTTTCAACTCATCCCCCTTTGGCCTTCCGGGTTGGGGAAAGGACACCAGGTCCTCGACCGGTTTTGCCGCCGCGGGCTCTTCCCCGATCATGCGGGCACACAGGATGTTATAGGCGTCTATCAAGGTCCGGATCCTGCTCGTTATCTCGCGAAGCCCCTCGACCGTGTATTGCACGCCGGTCGCCGCGGTGAGCCACTTGACATTATCGTTGCTGGTGCCGAACTTAATGCCGTAGTGTTCCAGGTAGGGGGACATCACCTCGCAATGCCCCGTTATGTCCCCCAACAGAAACTCCGTCTCCTTCTCTATGATCCACGGCCCTATTCGCCTGTCGTATTTCGGAATCCTCCAGAGGTTCGGGT
>CAYTUL010000547.1:0-3220 GCA_964441135.1 uncultured Desulfobacteraceae bacterium
TCCTTGCTCATATCTGCAAATCACCGTTTGATCGGTGACATCTTGTATCTCTTTTATAAGATCATCGCAAGGCGATATTTTGTAATTATTGTGAGCTTCGATGATAACCTCTTTCCCGTTCTCTGCATTCATTCTGAATAATACCGGACAGCCCCCCGGGTATTTGAAAATGATATCCCTTATCTCCTCTAGGAGGTCCCGTGTCAGATTATCTTTTTTAAGCGGGAGTTCGATTGCCCGGATGGCCTTCATGCGTAATGATTTCATTAAATCTATCTCCTTGGCGATAATCTTGGAGGAATTATCATCCACCTCCACCGTTCCACCGATAAGCAAAGGCTCGTCACTTTTAATATACGGAGAGTGATTATTGAAAACATCAGGGAACAGGATAACCTGTGTGGACCCGGTTTGGTCCACGAAGGACAGGACGGCCATTCTCTCGCCTTTTTTGGTTCTTTTTATCCTTAAATCCTCTATTATACCGGCCACTTTTACCTGAGACTTGTCCTTCAGGCTTCCGAGATCCTTGATCAAGCAGGTGGAAAATCGGTTGACCTCTTTTTTAAATTCATCGAGTGGATGACCGGTAATATAAAAACCTAAGGATTCTTTTTCTTTCCGTAATTTTTCACTCTCATTCCATTCATCTGCCTTCTCAAAGTGAAAAATTCCGTTGAATCCCGGGTCCCCGCTCAATGAGGCGAACATATTTAATTGATTCGGATCATGATGCGCCCCGCATAACCGGATCACATCCTCGAGTGAGGCGAAAAGCCTGGATCTGGCAACCCCGGTGAAATCAAAGGCGCCGCACTGGATAAGACCCTCCAAAACCCTTCGATTTACCTTTGATCCTTCTATCCTCCGGCAAAAATCCATCAGATCCCTAAAGGGCCCTGACTGATTTCGCACCTCGATAATCGATTCTACAGCCTTTAAACCGACATTTTTAACCGCCGCGAGACCAAAACGTATACCGTCCTCGACCGCCGCGAAATCCGCCTGGCTTTCATTAAGATCCGGAGGCAGGATCTTTATCCCCATCTCGCGGCATTCGGCGATATTCTTGATGGTCTTATCCTGGTTTCCCATGTCCTGGGTAAGCAAGGCGGTCATAAACTGGATGGGAAAATGCGCCTTCAGATAAGCCGTCTGGTAACCGATGAGTGCATAACAGGCGGCATGAGAACGATTAAACCCGTATCCCGCGAATGGTTCAATAAAGGTGAATATTTTTTCAGCCAGGCTGTTGTTTATGCCCTTTTCCAAGCATCCCCTGATAAACTTCTCTTTCTGTTCAGCCAAAAGGGATGCCTTTTTTTTGCCCATGGCCTTTCTGAGAACATCGGCTTCGGCCATGGTAAAACCCGCCAAATCACGCGCGATCTGCATGACCTGCTCCTGATATATCGCGACACCGTAAGTCTTGGCCAAAATGGGTTCAAGGCTAGGATGTAAATATTTCGCTTTTCTTCTGCCGTGCTTGCCGTCAATATAATCGGGGATCCACTCCATGGGACCTGGTCGATAAAGGGCGACCAGGGCTATGAGATCTTCAAAAACCTCCGGTCTCAGGTTTCTCAGAAGATCTTTCATCCCTTCGCTCTCTAACTGAAAAACGCCCGTTGTCTTTCCTTCCTGACAGAGTTTGAAGGTCTCTTCATCATTTAGGGGGATGCTATCTATATCCATATTTTGACCGGAATAGGATTCAATCAGGTTCAGTGTATGTTTGATCACCGTAAGCGTCTTAAGGCCGAGAAAGTCAAATTTGATAAGACCTAATTTTTCTATCTGATCCATGGTAAACTGTGTCATGATCTCATCATTGGTTCCCTTTAAAAGCGGAAGATATTCGACTAACGGCTTATCCGAGATCACCACGCCGGAGGCATGGGTTGAGGCATGTCGGGCGATACCCTCAAGAGAACGGGAGATCTTCAGCAGTTTTTTTTCATTTTCTTCCCCTTTTTCCAACCGTTTGAGTCCGGGCTCTTCTTCAATGGCCTTATCCAGTCTGACTTTCGGCCCTTCCGGAACCATTTTCGCGATTTTATCCACCTCACCATAGGGGATATTCAGTACACGGCCCACATCCCTGATGACCGCCCTGGCTTTCATGGTACCGAAGGTAATGATCTGCCCGACATTTTCACGGCCGTATTTCTCGGCCACGTATCTTATTACTTCATCTCTTCCATTCATGCAGAAATCGATGTCAATGTCCGGCATGCTTATTCGCTGAGGGTTAAGGAACCTCTCAAAGAGGAGGCCATATTTGATCGGATCAAGGTTCGTGATACGCAGGCAGTATGCCACCAGGGAGCCTGCTGCCGATCCTCTGCCTGGGCCCACGGGGATATTAGACCTGCGGGCATAGTCGATGAAGTCCGCAACAATAAGGAAATAACCTGAAAAGCCCATTTTTGTAATGACGTTAAGCTCAAAGGTCAGTCTCTCCTCGTATTCCTTTTTCAGGTCTTCCGAAATCGTACCTTCAGTACGTTCCCTCTGGATCAGCCTTTCCTTGAGTCCTCTTTCGGCCTCATCCCTGATCATGTCATTGAGATCCATCTCCTTCCGGGTATAAAAGACAGGGTATTTATAGTTACCGAATTCCATTTTATATTCACAGCGCCGGGCGATTTCCACCGTTGTATCGAGGGCCTCGGAATATCCTGCTCCCAGAGAGGTCTCCATCTCTTCACGGGACTTGAAGAAAAACTCATCCGTGGACAACCTCAACCGTTTGGGGTCATCCATCATTTTTCCGGTCTGTATGCAAAGCAGGGCATCATGGGCCTCCGAATCCTCCCTGTTTAAATAGTGGCAGTCATTCGTGGCAACAAGCGGTATGGACAGCTCCTTGGCGAACTCCTTCAGGCTTTTATTTACCTCTATCTGTTCAGGAATTCTGTTTGCCTGCACCTCGAGAAAGAACCGGTCCCCACCAAAGATTGAAGCAAGCTCCTTTGCCCTTTCCCTTGCCAAATCAGGCATTCCCGAATGGATAAAATAGGGAACAACGCCCTTAAGGCAACCGGAAAGCGCAATCAGCCCGTCGTTACACTCTCTGAGCAACTCCATATCGACGCGGGGGTGGTAGTAGAATCCTTCCATATGTCCGAGAGTTACAAGGCGGCTCAGGTTCCTGTAGCCATTCTCATTCAGGACAAGGAGCACAAGATGGTAGGAATTTGGCTGGCCATCCCTGGAC
>CAYTUL010000548.1:0-3209 GCA_964441135.1 uncultured Desulfobacteraceae bacterium
TCCGTAAGGAGAGTCCTTTCATAGTTTATTTCAATAATCTCGGCCCCGTTTCTCTTGGCAATGCCCGGTATGGTATTGGCGGGGGAGACGGTAGCAGAGGTCCCGACGACCATAAGAACCCGTGCGGCCGAGGCGAGAAGAAAGGACCGGTTGAGGGCGTCCGTGGGGATGGCCTCCCCGAAAAAAACCACATCAGGCTTCAGGATCCTCCCGCACTCGCATTTGGGGGGATTCTCTCCCCTTTTTTCTTTCATCATGTATCTCTTTTTACAGGATAAACAGGATATGGTGCTTGCGTTCCCATGATATTCGATCACGTTTTTGGCCCCGCCGGCCTGATGGAGATTATCTACATTCTGGGTTATTATAGTATGGAGCTGGCCCATCTTTTCAAGATCACCCATGCCGATATGAGCCCTATTGGGTTCCGCATTGATTATCAGGTCCTCAATTTCCCTGTGCATTTTCCACACCTTTTCCGGGCTGCTCAAGAAAGTAGTGATGGAGGCGTATTCCGAAGGATCGTATTTTGACCAGAGTCCCCCGGGGCTTCTAAAATCAGGTATCCCCGATTCCACCGAGATTCCCGCTCCGGTGAGGGCAATGGTCATCCTGGATTCAATTATCGATTTTGCCGCATGATCTAACAGTTCTTCCAAATTCATCCTGTTTTTCCCGGAAGTCTATATTTTTCTCAGAGGGCCTCAAACAGTATTTTCCCATCCGACCCGTTGTAGCTCCTGACCTTTGCCCTGAGTATCTTTTGTTCGCCAAAAATATTGATCATGCGGACTTCATCCCCTTCGATCTCCACCTGATCAACATTCTCCAACAGCTTCTCTTCCCTGTTATTTTTTATTATATAGGCGTGTGCTTCACACATTTTTCATCTCCTTTAGGATCAAGCCCGGGGTTTATCCGAGCTCTTTGAGTGCGTTTCGAAGGCATTCGGTGCTTTTTGCAGTAAGTTCGATCATTTCCCTCACATATCGGGCGCTGGCATCCTTTCCGGCCTCTTCAAGCTGGTCGGCAAAGGTCTCATATTCTTCATTATGATGATCATTATGGTCTATCCAGTGATCAAGTCTTATCCTGGCTTTTTCAATAAACTCCATTCAAAGAAACCTCCTTTTTTTACATGATTTCAAGGTTACAGACTGCGGGACCGGCGCTTTCCTGTATTATCGAAGGAGGCTATACCTATCTCTTTAAGACTATATCTTTTTAAGAATTCCATTGCACATTGCCATGACCAAATATTTCGGGTTTATGCCTATGAACGATTTGGAATACATGATGTACTCGGTAAACCCGGAATATTTGGTCATTAGCTCCAAAGCAGGTAGATATGGTCTTAAAGAGATAGGTATAGCCGGATTAATCCCCTTTATCTCCTGAATAAATTAATTCAGAGGAATCCTGACGGAGAACTTCGCGCCCTTTCCCTCATCACTTTCAAGGGTCACTTCCCCACCCATATCCTCAACGAGTATCAGGACACCGGCCAGACCCAGGCCGTGGCCTCTTATGCAATGCTCTCTTTCGTCATCCAACTGAAAATAGCATTCAAATATCTTTTCATGGTACATCTTTTTTATGCCTTCGCCGTCGTCTTTGACGCTGAGACAGAGGCAGTTATTTTCTTTCGATACCCCGACCTCTACCAATTTTTTTCGGTATTTCAGGGCGTTGCTTAATAGATTTCTAAGGATCTGCTTTAACTTGGGGATATCAAGATAGAGCTCCTGGGACCACAGACTGCTATCCATCAGGAGTATGATGCCGTTCTCGGTCAATATGGATTTCAGGGAGGAAATATCCGGAGATGTCTTTATTCTTTCTGCAGTTTTGTAATCCGTAAGGTCAAAGATCTCGATTAAGGGAAACCTTATGAACTCACTAACCAGGCATTTTTCCCTTTTTGTAACACCCTCGCTCGACCTTCCAACTTCAAGTATATCGTTGACAAGTCCCCGTGCGATTTTGGTGTTTCTAAGGGTCCTTCGAAGGATATTAAGCTGTTTCTCCGTGAGGGGACCAAACTTTTCCCCCCTGTCAACCAAGGAATTTATCCCGGCTTCGATAACCGCAAGGGGGTTCTTAAGATCATGAATCATTAATTCGATTTTAATTCTTTTTCTTTCCATAAAGACCTTTCTACTGATAAACAATCCCCACATAACCAACAAAACTGTTATCGGGCCTGATGTCATAGCTTGTTCTATAGATTAATTTCTCCCCTCTCCGGGCGCCCATTTTTTTCACAGAAGCGATAGCCGCGGCGACCGCTCCGGAGCAACAGGCGTTTGAATTTCTTAATGATTCGGATATCACTCCAGGAGGGTCCATAGCGAGCATCAGATCGACCATTTTTCGATCGTTTTCATTTTTTACCCAGTCCAATGCCTCTTTGCCCGTACCTTTGGGCACATTGCCGTAATTATATCCATAATGGGTAAGATCCGTGGATCCCAGTACGACCATTTTCAATCCCAGGTTTTCGGCCAACTCGGCTACATGCTCTCCGATTGTAATAGAGGCATTTACCGGGGGAACGCCTATGGGAATAATTTTCACATCGGGAAAGAGATATTTAATGAAGGGAAGCTGAAGCTCAATGGTATTATCGGGTTCGTATTCACGGGCTGTTTCAACAGTAAATTGAAACTCCGAAATAAGTCTTTCCGCGAGACCCTGTTCGATCATAAGCTCGCCGAGGGGCGTGGCCCACGCTCCCTCCTTCATGATATAATTGCCGCTTCCCGGATAAAGGTGCCTGCCGAATATAACGAATACATCCGGCTCAAAGTTGTTTTCCAAGCATTTGATGACACTAAAGGCTATCTGGCCGGAATAAACCCACCCGGCATGAGGCACGATCCCTCCCATTACCCTTTCATCCCCGGAAGAACAGGGTATGGAGGCCTTTGAGAACTCTTCTATTGCCCTGAGACATTCGGATTCCCTTTTCGGATACCAGCTTCCCGCAAAATCCGCTTTTCTTATTTCCATGGATCCTCCTTAATCGAACAGTTTGTGGCTGACCCTTATTCCTATTATAAGTTCTTTTGCCGCTTGCGGCAATTCACTTTTCTTAGTATATACATATTTTTTAAAAAAACACAGTATTGTCCGGTTAGGATATTGCACGAAACACCTTTATCGAAAAAAATGGTCTGTGGGGATCTCTTTTCAGAGACGAAAATGTT
>CAYTUL010000549.1:0-3196 GCA_964441135.1 uncultured Desulfobacteraceae bacterium
ACAGGAACCCCCTTGAGCGCCTCTTTTTCTCGGATCTCCTTCGCCAGTTCAAAACCACCCATTCCGGAGACGTGAAAGTCTATCAGAACCAGGTCAATGATTTCACCGGATAAAACAGACTCTTCTAAAATCGTCATGGCCTCTTTTCCATTGCTCGTCTCAATGGGATAACATCCCCAGCTACTGAGTTGATCTGTCAGGGCGGCCCTTTCCTTCCGGTTGTTATTCACCAAAAGGATCTTTTTTCCAGTAAGATTAATATCCGTTTCCCTAAGAATGGGTTCCTCCCCTTCATGTTTCATTAAGACGGCCGTAAACCAGAAGGTGCTTCCCTGCCCCTCAATACTTTCAAACCCGATCTCTCCTCCCATGAGTTCCGCTAATTGCTTCGAGATGGCAGTGCCCAGGCCCGAACCACCATATTCCCTCGGTTTTGAGATGTCGGCCTGGGAGAACCTCTCGAGTATTTGGGCCTGTCTGTCTTTCGGTATCCCGATTCCCGTGTCCCTGACCGAAAAGCGGAGCTTGCTGCATTCTCCCATGTCTTCATAAAGCTCACCTCGAATGTTTATCTCGCCAGCATGGGTAAATTTAAGCGCGTTTCCAGTAAGATTGTTTAATATCTGCCTCAATCGGCCTGGGTCACCGCACAGCTTTTCGGGAACATTGGGAGCTAAAAAGGATGAGATTTTCAGACCCTTCCGCTTTGCCATAAGGGAGACACTTCTTGCCACATCCTCAAACATCACCCGGAGGTTAAATATTTCCTTCTCAAGTTCCAGTTTTCCAGCTTCGATTTTTGAGAAATCGAGAATATCGTTAATTAGCTTTAGAAGGGAGTTGGCTTCAGAGATAATCGTATCAAAGATCTCTTTCTGATTATCATCGAGATCTGTACCCATGGCCAGCTCCATCATCCCGATTATTCCGGTCAGGGGGGTCCTGATTTCGTGACTCATATTTGCTAAAAATTCGCTTTTCGCCCTATTGGAGGCCTCAGCCTTCTCTATCGCCCCCTGTAACGCTTCCGCTTTCCAGTTTGATTTTACATATGGCTCTTCAAGTCTATCCCTATGGGTATCAAGATTCCGGTTAAAACTTTTATAAGTATCCTCTAATTGAATAATTCGCTGCCCGGCTCGTATCCTTGCAAGTAATTCTTCAGGATTAAAGGGTTTAATAATAAAATCATCGGCCCCGGCCTCCAGACCTTTAACCGCATCTCGCTTGTCATCCTTTGCTGTGACAATCACAATATAGACATAGTGTTCCAGATTAAGCCGACGTATCTTACTGCAAAGTTCCAGTCCGTCTATCTTAGGCATCACCCAGTCGGTGACCAGCATTTTGATATTATTTTTCTTTAACAGCTCCCAAGCTTCCTGACCATCTTCGGCTTCAAGGACTTCGTAACCGGATCTCTCTATTATTCTTTTAAGTAAATATCGAGAGACGGCTTCATCGTCGGCAACGAGTATGGTCATTGAATTCTTCATTTTCCGGCATCAATTATCATTCATCATTTTTGATGATAGCCTTTTTGATTCATATGATAAATAGGGCAAATATTTTTCCAATTATTAAAAGGATATTATTCCTTTATTGAGCATTAGCAGATATCATGCCGAAATGGCCAAGATAGATATCTGTTGTATTTACAGTTTATTAGCGTATTTCCCCAAGAAATATGGTCACTAAGAAGGCGTTATTTGAGGAATAATTTGACAATGTGTCATGTATTTGACTCCTGATTTGGTATGTTTCGTGCATAATTATACCGATTGTCTATCCATTTTCCTCCTTGTGCTTCACGACGAGATGATTTTCATACAACACTCCCAGGCTGATATACTCAGAATCCTGTATCTTCATCAAGGAACCGGATACCATGGGAACGGTTCCCTGGGCGTTCCAGATGACTTTGACATCGTCTTCTCTCTCAAGAAAGGCTTTGCTGCGAAGTAGAAAGAGTGTCTCTCTCACTTCTGCATCCGATCTTTTGGCAAACCGAATTCTCGAGACCACTTTCGGCGTTATCTCGGGTTTTTTCTTTATCGGCTCTTCAGACTCATAGTTCCCTTCAATCCCCGCTTCACCTAAGAGGGCATCAATGTCATCCTGGGCAAGTAGTTTGTCACCGGCTGTCATTCCATGAACTCTTATTTATACTTAGATTTTTCCTTGTTAAAATCCTCGGTGTTTTAACAAGGCTCCCATGGGGGACTTTATCTTTTCATCGGCAGAAAAAGCTCTTTTGTTAAATCTTTTATGTTACTTAGGGGAAAAAGGCATGAATGAAGAATAATGAGATCTATCATACAATTAGAAATGATCAGGATGAATCGGAAGGGGTTGCTTTTGGTGTTACCCGGAACCACTCAGTTTAGACGTTACATAAGGGATTTGATGTAATCTTTCAGAACCTGATTGTCTTTTTTGTTCATTTCAACAAATTGGATCCCCATTCCTTGAGGGCGTTTATCCGTCCCGCTTTCCTCTGTTTTTGCCCATGCGACCCGGCTCTTTATTTTTAGAGGCTCAGGAAGATCTGGAAGATGGAGCTTTAGTAAAAACTGCTCATCTTTTGGGAGAGGATTGCCAGTCCTGATGAAAAGGCCACCATTGCTGATGTTGGAAGAATAGGCCTTCAGGAAGCTCTGCCTGTCCTTATAGGATACCGAAAGGGATTTCATAAAGCGGGGTTCTGATCTGTCGGAAATATCGGAAATCCTGTCGATCATTTTTTCAAACCTTTTGACCAGGGCGACGAGGATGGACCTGAAACCCGAGGAGAGTTTATTAAACTCACGATCAAGACTATCCCTGTCTATTATACCTACGGTGGTTTCACCAATAGCTTTGACTGTTGCAGTTCTTTTAACGTCTCCAAGGAAGCCCAACTCACCGAATACCTCCCCCTCACCAAGGACCTCGATCACAAACTTTTTCTCACCAATCATCCTGAAGATTTCCACGGAGCCGGAAATGACCACATAGACCCAGTCACCCGAACTATTTTCGCTGAAAATAATCTGTCCATCTTCATATTTCTCTTCAGATACCAGGGTAAACATGGAATTCCTCCTTAAGAGGTCTTGAGATTACATCAAGTTAAAATATTTGATAAGCAAGAAAGAAACGGACGTCTATAATCATAAAATAATAGCATAATCAAACAGGAAAATATAATATAAAC
>CAYTUL010000550.1:0-3191 GCA_964441135.1 uncultured Desulfobacteraceae bacterium
CCTCAGACGTCAGGACGATCGATCGCTCGGGGGGCACCTATCTTCATACCTCCAGGACAAATCCCAGTGCAACAACAAAAAAAGACGCGCCTTTCTTCCTGAAAAATAAATATGAGAAGGATGAGGATGTAAAGGATTTCACGTCCCAGGTACTGAAGAACCTCGAGCATTTGAATGTGGACTGTATCATACCCATCGGGGGCGATGATACCCTGAGTTTCGCGAACAGGATCCATAAGGAAGGATTTCCATGTATCGCCATACCCAAGACCATGGATAACGACGTTTTTGGAACGGACTACTGCATCGGTTTTTCAACGGCGGTTACAAGAAGCGTCAGCTTTATTCACGCCCTCAGAACCTCCACCGGGTCCCATGAACGGATAGCGGTCATAGAACTGTTCGGAAGATATTGCGGCGAGACATCTCTGATTTCAGCATATCTGGCAGGGGTGGACCGCGCCATTATATCCGAAGTTCCCTTTGACCCGGAAAAATTGGCAAAATTAATTATGAAAGATAAAAGGGCCAATCCAAAGAACTATGCCATGATCACCGTATCAGAAGGCGCTATCCCCATCGGTGGAAAGATGTTTCTGTCCGGTGACGCGGACGCCTATGGACACAGGAAATTAGGTGGAATCGGGGAAGAGACTGGGGCCCTGTTGAAGGAGCTCACGGGAGAGGATGTCCTTAATCAGCGGCTCTCCTATTTAATGAGAAGCGGGACACCTGACTCTCTGGATCTGATGGTGGCTGTGAACTATGCCAATATCGCCATCGATCTGTTCCTCAAAAAGGTCTTCGGCAGGCTCGTGGCCTTGAGCGGCGGAATTTATACGGATATTCCGCTGAGCACTATTTCAACCGGCCAAAAAAGGGTTGACGTAAGGGAACTCTACGATGTTGAGGAGTATAGACCAAAAGTGAGGCACGCCGGCGGGAAACCGATGTTTTTATATTAACCGCACTCAGAAAATCTCATATCTCTCTCAACCAGTTTTTCTCCAATTAGCAGATGATAGGGATCCGGAATTTTTGGCCATACAAGATAAAATTCCCTGGAAGATGAGCTGTGAACAAACCTTACCATAGAAGACAAAGTCGTCGGATTTTCGTGGGAAATATCCCAATCGGCGGAGATGCACCCATCGCTGTTCAATCAATGACTAATACGGATACCCGGGATATCGACTCTACTATAAATCAGATTCGGAGACTGCAGGAGGCGGGTTGTGAGATTGTCCGGTTAGCCGTTCCGGACGAGGCAGCGGCCGAGGCTTTTAAAGAGATCAAGAAAGAAGCCGATCCTCCCCTGATCGCGGATATACATTTCGATTACCGTCTTGCGATCCGGGCCGTTAGGGCCGGAGCGGACGGATTGAGGATAAATCCCGGAAATATCGGGGGCCGGGCGAAAATCGAAAAGATTATCCAGGAAGCGAAGAGTAGAGATATTTCCATAAGAATCGGGGTAAATTCGGGGTCTCTGTCCAGAGAGCTTCTTCTGAAACACGGGGGCCCTACTCCTGAAGCGATGGCGGAAAGCGCCCTGGAGTATATCAGGTTGTTTGAAGATCTTGACTTTCATAATATGAAGATCTCCCTGAAGTCCTCCAATGTCCTGAACACGATCTCCGCCTATAAGCAATTAAGCAGGAAGGTCGAATACCCCTTTCACCTTGGTGTAACCGAAGCCGGCACATTGATATCCGGAACGGTAAAGAACGCCATCGGGATAGGAATTCTTCTCTACGAGGGCATGGGGGATACACTGCGCGTTTCCCTCTCCAGGGACCCGGTCGAAGAGGTCAAGGTCGCCTATGAAATACTGAGAGCCCTCGATCTCAGACATCGTGGGCCGGAGATCATCTCCTGCCCCACCTGCGGCCGGTGTGAGATAGATCTCTTCCCCATTATCGATAGGGTGGAAAAAGGCCTCCAGGGGATTGAAGCATCGCCAAAAGTCGCGATTATGGGATGCGTGGTTAACGGGCCGGGTGAAGCCAGGGAGGCGGATATTGGTGTGGCAGGTGGCCGGGGTCACGGGGTTTTGTTCAAAAAAGGGGAAATAATGAAGAAGGTACCGGAAAAGGAGCTGGCAGGGATCCTGATCAGAGAAGTGAAAAAAATCGTCACACAGATGAGGGATTAACCATTCCACGCGGAAAGGGGCAGGCATTTCTACTGTTATGAGATATTCAAAGTATTTTATTCCCACGTTAAAGGAGATACCGGCCGAGGCCGAGGTTATCAGTCACCAGTTAATGCTCAGGGCCGGTCTCATTCGGAAACTGGCCTCCGGGATATATACCTATCTCCCCGCGGGCCTAAAATCCATAAAAAAGGTAGAAGATATTATCCGGGAAGAGATGAACCGGTCCGGGGCCATCGAAATACTGATGCCCGCGGTCCAACCGGCTGAAATCTGGCAGGAGAGCGGGAGGTGGGACTACTATGGCCGTGAGCTTTTACGGTTTAAGGACCGGCACGACCGAGATTCCTGCCTGGGCCCCACCCATGAAGAGGTAATCACAGACCTCGTCAGGAGGGAGATACATTCCTACAGGCAGATGCCCATAAACCTCTACCAGATTCAAAATAAGTTCAGGGATGAGATCAGGCCGAGGTTCGGGGTTATGCGGGGGCGTGAATTCCTGATGAAGGACGCCTATAGCTTTGATGCTCAGGAGAAAGGCGCTGAAAAGAGTTATGATATCATGCTCCGGACCTATAATAAAATCTTCAGGAGATGCGGACTTCGATTCAGGGCCGTTGAGGCCGATACCGGCAGCATCGGCGGAAGTTTCTCCCATGAGTTTATGGTGCTGGCCGAAACGGGCGAGGACCAGATTATAAATTGTCTTCAGTGTGATTATGCCGCCAATCTGGAAAAGGCCGAGGTTCCTTTTGATGAAATCACCCTTTCTGACCAGGATAATTTTTTACCTCCAGAAGAGGTTGAAACACCGGACAAAAAGAGTGTGGAAGAGGTCACGACCTTTTTATCCATATCACCCGATCAGCTTATAAAGACACTCATATTCAGGACCGACGGGGACGTAATAGCCGCCCTTGTCAGGGGTGACCATGAAATAAATGAGGCTAAACTCAAGAATATTTTAGGCGTGAATCAGGTAGAATTGGCTGATCCGCGCCTCGTAACAGAAATCAGCGGGGCACCCATGGGG
>CAYTUL010000551.1:0-3174 GCA_964441135.1 uncultured Desulfobacteraceae bacterium
GGATCTGAAAATAGAAATCAGGGAGAAAATAAAGGACAGGATTATAGAGAACCTGGTTGACCGCCTCAGAATTATGAACAATGCGTTTATCAGTCTATTTCAATAACTCCTTTCTATGTGATAGGGGACGGGGGGGTATACAGACTGCCACCTTCGCAGAAAGCTTCCGCCTTCGTAATAAATACTACGGCGTGACAAGACGTCCGGCCAAGGAAGACGAATAGACGGAAGGCTGAAGGAAAGGCCTGTTGACCGGAAGGCGGGTTGAATGGAAAGCAGGCTGAAGCTCTTTAGGCTAAAGACTATTAACTTATATTCTGTGGAAGAAGGGCGTCCCTAAAAACGAATATTAATCTTATCAGAGGAAAAAAATGTTCAGACCGGTTATTTTTGATGAAAAAGTATGCGATGGCTGCAACATGTGCGTAGAAGTCTGTCTGTTGGACATCTTTGAGCGGAATCCGGAAAAAGGCAAGCCCCCCATCCTAAAATACCCTGATGAATGCGCCTATGATGGGGCCTGCTGGTTACGCTGTCATCTTCGTGACAAGGGTGCCATTAAGGTGGTTCCACCACTACCCATGAAGGTTTCCATTCTTCGGGGGCAATGATAGGGAACTGTCTATTCAGCGTAAAGGAAGGAGAAGATGTGACAACAAAAACTGAGTTTATCCCGATTGAGACGGATGTTTTGATTATCGGCGGAGGACTCGCAGGTTGTATGGCGGCAATCAAGGCGGCCGAAGAGGATGTATCCGTTACCATAGCGGAAAAAGCGGATACAAGATCCAGCGGTTGCGCGGGTACGGGTGTCGATCATATCTGGGGTTATATCCCGCCTGTGCATGAAAAAATGGGTTACACGATTGAAGATATCTTAGAAAGCCACGCAAAGGGAATTGCCGGAGGCTTCATTGACCAGGAATTGCTTTATCTTATTGTCCGGGAAAGCTACAACCGGATATTGGACCTGGAAAGCTTCGGTTTGAATTTCAGATACGAAGACAGCAAGGCCCCGGGACAATTCAGGGTCGTCACCCAATTTCACAGCGCCCCCACATCGCTCAACTTCGACGGCAGGGATCTGAAGGTCAATCTGACCAGGGAAGCGAGAAAAAGGGGTGTCAGGATTATTAACCGTGTTACCATGGTAGAATTGTTGACCTCTCCTGACGGTCATATCGCGGGGGCCCTGGGGCTCGGGACACGGGACGGCAGGATTTACTCTTTCAAAACCAAGGCCGTCGTCACGTCCACCGGCAGGGTCAACCGCTTAAGCCGTAGTCTCACGGGGGTCTGGGGCAATACACGGGTACCCATAAATGAAACAGGGGATGGCCGGGCCATGGCCTTCCGTGCCGGACTTCCGATTATCAATATGGAATTCCTGTCGAACGCCATGTATTCCATCGGGAATTTTGAGCTCAATCTTGGAGCACCCAGGAACACCGTCCAGCCGGCCGCTTCAATCGTGGACGAAAAGGGGGATACCCTTGTTCCCAGAACCCAATTTTATGACTGGGATAACCCGGGCGAAAAAAGAGAGGTCACCGCAGGACACGGGAAGCGGCCCGACTATTTTGCCCTGCATGATCAGGGGAAAGGGCCCTTTTATCTGGATCTCACCGGGGGGACCGAAGAGGAGATAAGGTATATTGAGTGGTCAATCGAAAATGAGGGAAAGGGTTCTTATTTTCTGGATTACCTAAAGAACCAGGAACATTTCGATTTTCGGAAGGATTTACTGGAATGGCTCCCCAACAGCAGAGAAATGGCAGGGACGGCCTCATCCGGCCTGGTCGTAGACAATAATCTGGAAACAGGAATAAAGGGATTGTTCGCCGCCGGAGACGAGGTGGGTGGTCTGCCCTGGGTATGCGCCCCGGGCGCGGTGACCATGGGATGGCACGCCGGCGAAATGGCGGCCAAAGAGGCCATGAACCGGAAATCCTTTGAAGATATAAGGAATGACAAACCGGATGCACTGGCGTTCCTCTGCGAGGGCATGGTCCATAATAGGGACGGGCTTCATTGGCGCGAAGTGGAAATCGCCGTGCAGAATATCATAGACCATTATGCCGGCAAAGTACGTGCGGAAGAGATGTTGCTGCGGGCTATCGACCGGTTGAGCGACATCGAGAAGAGTGTGACCTTCAGGGCGGAAAATCCCCATGAACTGGGGCGCTGCCTGGAGGTGAAATCCGTCATAGAGAACGCGGGAATGGTACTAAGGGCTTCGATAGAGAGAAAGGAAAGCAGGAAAATGCCTTTTGGATTCTACAGGGCCGATTACCCGGAGAGCAACGACAAGGACTTCTTTGTCTTCCTGGCCCAGACCTTGAAAAAGGGTGGGGTCGAATTCAATAAAATCGGGATTAAAAAACTCGATGGATAACCAGGCACCGTGCGTACGTCACTGAAAGGAGAAACAAAGAATGGAATTAACATATGAAAACATTCTGAAATGGTTCGAGAATTACTTTGATGATATATGTCAGTACCAGGGTGATCTTAATACTGTATCCAAACTAAAAAAGTTTTTTGCTTCCGACCTTGAATTAACCATGTACTCTATACCAACAACCCGGCCGAGGGAACCTATGACCCGCGACGCACTCCTTATGTCCTTTGTCCACCCGGGCCTGCAGGAAGACCTCATACCCCGTTACTATTCAATTGATGTAAAACAACTGATTGTGGTTGTACAATTTGAGATACGCTTCAGCGACAAACCTTCGGCGAAAACATGGGAGCCACTTCAGGCAAGTGCCCATTATCATTTGACAGTTGACGGGAACAAGGATCTAAAAATCCGGAAAATAAACTACTGGACAGAACCTCTTCCGGAAGATTTGTTTGATTACTGGTCAAAGCGAAGGGATGAAGCCCTTACGGATTATGCCATGGGCTATATCAACTCAAATTGTTGAGCGATCAGCATTCTGCAACAGGGTCAGCTCTAAATCATCATCTTGATCTTGCCTGCAATAACCGTTTCTCATGAGAACGGATTGGCTGTAAACGGGGGGATTCAAATGGGAATTTCACAAAAGGAATATCAGAGGCGTTACGCGGCTATTCGGGAGCAGATGACAAAGGATGAACTGGATTGTCTTCTGGTTATCGGCCGATCAGATGATTTTAACCGTGGGAATATTCGTTATGTCACCGGTT
>CAYTUL010000552.1:0-3172 GCA_964441135.1 uncultured Desulfobacteraceae bacterium
CCTTGTACCAGGAGAGCCTTGATATCATCGAGACATGCTTCTATTTCATAGGGTTTTAATTCGAGGGTGATGGTGCGACAATATCCAATTTGCCTGAGTCCCTCAAATATCCTTTTAAAATCAATGATCCCATCCCCAGGCGGGAGATGCAGGTCATCCAGGTGTGATCTCCCTCCCCTGTTATCATGAAGGTGAATATGGCGGATCCTTTCGGGATATTTCTTCATGAAATCATGACTCGTGTTCTCTTCCGTCAATAACTGGGCATGTCCAAGATCAAGGGTCAGGTATAGCGAAGGAAGACTATGAAAGGGTACGGTCATATGAGCGGCATTCTCACTTAAATTCTCAAGACAGACCGTGATCCCCGTGTCCCCGGCTCTCTTAATGATTCTCCCCAGGAGATCGGTCTTGAACCCGATAACCTCCTTTTTCACGAATCTCGGATCGAGCCAGAGATGGAGAGTCAGAAGGGACATGTCCAAAAGGGGCATCAGGGACAGGATTTTAAAAATCTTCGGCAGATATTCCTTCTCCAGATTCACCATGTCATTCGGGTCACCTTCTCTTGGACCATGACAGAGATAATAGATACCCAGGCTCTCCTTCAGGTATTTATATCTCTGAACGCGACTTGAGAACTCATCCGGGTCCGTAACAGGGATTTCAGCAAATTGAAAACCCAGGTCAAACAGGCGCAGGACATCCTTGGATCTCCTGGCCGTGCCGCCTAAAGGAATCCTATCGTTTATATCAGTCACGGGGTCCTTTTCTATCAACAATAAAGCCTGCCCTTTTCCCAGAGTGTAGATAAATGACTCGATTCGGAGCTCCATTATCCATATACGAACCAAAAACCGCAATAATAAAGATCAGGAGAGGCCGCATTATTCGGACAATTCCTATATTTTGGCCTGTTAAATTGGGGACTTAAGGAAGGCTTGTATAGGGATGAATGCGGTTCATTTAAAATTTTTTTGTCTCCTATTTCGTTTTCGGCGCGCATTTCAAGAGGAAGGTCTTGGCAATATTGGATGTATAGACTACGATCTGCTTAAAGATATCCATCAATTCCATATGTACCTCATGGGTATCTATTGAACGCCTGCGTTCAAGACGGACCCGTTCAAGATGCCTTATCCGGTATTGAGCTTCCAAATCCAGATATTTTCTCTCCTTCTCCATGATTCTACGCGCCGTTTCCAGGTCCCGTTCGGCAAATGCCTCCTGCAGGAGATCCATTTGCCGGCATACCTTTTGATGGTAGATCATCAACTCCTCCTTGCCTTCATCTGAAAAATCCACGTCCAGCTCCCTTTTTTTAAAGATCAGTTTCAGGAGATTCCTGTGGATGAGATCGCCAATACTCTCCATATCGCTTGATATGGAGATCATCCCGTACACCTCGTTGGCCTGGTCGCTGGACGCCTCCATCTTGGCGATCTGAATCAGGAATTCATGGATTCTATCATTGAGAAAATCAATCTTTTCTTCACGCATATCAAGCGCTTCGAGCAGCGTGAGCTGTGGGTGCCGCTCATCGCGGGATGGAATTTCCTTTATAAGCAGCTCGATCTCTTGCCTTGAAAGCCCTTCCTTTCTTATCCATTTTTCATCGGATATAAAGGGAATAATAATCGCGCGCAGCATTCTCCCTAAGATCCCGGCCATGTTGGAGATCTCTTTCCTGGCAAGTTCAATTGCCAGGGCGGGCGAGGATATGCTGCTCTCTTCGAGATATATGGTCCTGGGTTTGACGCCGGCATCTTCCTTCATGTCGGGAAGGAGCCATGCAATAAGGCCGGAAAAGGGTCCCGTAAAGGGAATAAAGATAATACCCAGACTCACGTTGAACAGGGTGTGGGCGTTGGCTATTTGACGGGCCGTGTCCGATCCGAAGCCGAGGGTGAGGGTTTTGATAATCCCGGCAAAACCGGGTATCCAGAAAAAAAAGATCAATACGCCCGCAATTTTAAAAAGGACGTGGGACAGGGCCACCCGCTTGGCCTCCCGGGACGTGTTTATGGAAGCGAGTCCAGCGGTCACGCAGGTTCCGATATTGGCACCGAAAATGATGGGAATGCCGGATTCAAGAGTTATCAGCCCCTGGTGGGCGAGCACGATAATGATACCGGTCGTTGCGCCACTGCTCTGGATAAGGGCCGTAAAAACCGTTCCGGCCAGCACGCCCATCATGGGATGCTCCAGGTTTTTCATGATGCGAATAAAACCCGGGAATGCCCTCAAGGGTTCCATGGCATCACTCATTAGTTTCATCCCGAAGAAGAGGATTCCGAAACCGAACAGGATCTCACCGATGTTCCGGATATTATCGGTTTTGGCTGTCATCTGGAGCCCGAATCCGGCGGCGATCATCAGCAGGGCGTAATCCGTCAGTTTAAAGGCGATCAACTGGGCCGTGACGGTTGTCCCGATGTCGGCACCGAGGATGATACCCAGGGACTGGGCAAAACTCATCAATCCCGCCTGCACGAAACTGACCAGCATGACCGTCGTGGCGCTGCTTGATTGGATTACCATGGTGACGAAGGCACCTGCCAGCAAGGCCGCCATCCTGTTTTTTGTCAGTACTGAAAGGACCGATCTCAACCTGTTCCCGGCGGTCTTTTTCATCCCGTCGCTCATTTTCCCCATTCCGTATAGGAAAAGGGCCAGGCCTCCGAACAGGCCGACGGTCATCATCTTCCAGGAGATGGGGGTGGTGTCTCCTTGTCCGGCGAAGAGATAAGGGGGTCTCAACCCCATCAGAAGGATAAGGGACAGGATGATCGCATATATCCTGTGTGTGGATTGGGTAGTCATGGATATTTCCCCTATATTCGTAAATCCTATGCTATCCGGTCCTCCTCCATCCCCGGGCGTGCATTCGCTTTTTCCCCGGGGCCTTACACCTGCCTTAATCTCCCGGTACAGGCATTGAAGGAGCCGTACCCATATTTTATGCAAATTCCCCGCCACATAGGGGAAATGGGGCCGGTCATCAGAATGGGGTTGGACGGGTGTCCCGGGGCCCCTATGGAGGGGACTCCGGAGAAATTTCCGGACCGGAACGGACGATGTCTATAAAAAAAGCCCAGGGCGAGGGTCGCCCTGGGCCTTTCTTCTTGTATGGTTTATAAATAGGATAGATTATCCCGGATCAGATTCCCTC
>CAYTUL010000553.1:0-3146 GCA_964441135.1 uncultured Desulfobacteraceae bacterium
TCGCCCACGACCCCTCCCCACCATCCTGTGTCCGGAAAGGACCCGGAACCGGTTATGTTATTATTCGAAGGGGAGGAAGGGGGTACTTCACGTATTTTATGGGGGCTGAACAGGAACCGGAGAATACCCACCAGGAGGGGCCCCACGGGTTTGGCCGCGATTTTCATGGCGTCGTATCCGGCTTTGGCGGCCAGGGTCAGATAGGGCAAAAAAAGGGATATGAGGCCCGTCCCAAATAAAAGAACGATCACAATAAAACTGAATATCACGCCAAAGCCCCTGTAGCCGGGAAGATACTCCTTCTGGATGTCGCCGCGATTCCTGGCCAGGGCTATGGCCAGCAGGCTGAAAAGAAAAAAGGGAAAGAGCAAGGCCCCGGATAGGGGATCCGGCGTCTCGATCCCCCCTTTGAACCATATCACATACTTTATCAGGAAGAGTAAAAGGAGAAAGGCTATTCCAATATCAAAGCGGGTACAGGTATGAAAATATGTCCTTGGCTTTCTTATCAGGACCCAGCCACCGGACCAGAATATCAGGGCCCAGAACAGGATGAACAGGAGGGTAAGCCAATCAAAGAGGCCTTTTGTCCCGGTAAAAAGCTGCATCAACCATAGGGGATCAGAGAAGGGGCAGGAGTAATCATGGAAGACATAGATCATTCTTGAAAGGGCGAGGGAGAATCCGAGGACCTGAAGACCCAGGATCCAGATAACCCGCCAGCCCCTTTCGAGAGACAGGAAGGCGAGAAGGGATGCCATACCCAGGGTTCCGACGGCTTCCGGCAGGGGGAAAGGACGATGGAAGGCCGCGATAGTAAGATAGTTGGCCCAGGCATAACGCCAGATGAGGCCCATAAGACCGCTGCATAAAAATAGGAGTCCCTCCTTGGTGTTTTTCATTCCCGCAGTTCCCCCTCGAATCGAATATCGCTATATTCGTGAATATCCCGAATGAACCGCCGCCCCTGCTTATCGGAAGCCGGCAAGTCACGGCTAACCATGAGAAGGGTGGGTATTTTCCGGTGCACGAAGGTTTCCCTTACGGAAAGGGCGGATTCATTAGGTTCGCAGGCCAAGACCAGGACACTCACTCCCCAGGGTAATGACAAATCCCGGGTTATGGCGTCCCTGATGCCTCTCCCGGTCTCCATTTTCAAACGTGCGAGTATTTCAAGAAGGGAGGGTAGTTGCCGGGGATTTCCGGCGACCTGCAGGAAAGTGGGGCCACCTCCGATAACCTCGCCGTTGGTTATCAGTCCGAAGGCGTAACCCTTCCGGTCAAACCGGAGAGCCAGGGAGGCGGCGATTTCAATAGCCTGTTCGAAGGCATCCTCACGACGGGCCGCCGCGAATTGTTCCACATCGAAAACAATCAGGACCTTGGCCTGCTCAGATGGTTCAAAGACCTTTTCCTGCAGCCGGTCATGGTGCGCACTCGCCTTCCAGTGGATGTACCTCGCGGGTTGCGAGTGCTGGTAATCCCGGGTGCCGAGAATGTATACGGGATCCTGTACCTGACTCTTCGCACCGGGAACCCCGAACAGGTCCCTTTTTGGAAGCGAGAGGGGTTTCAGGGGGACGATCCTTGGGTAGACCAGGATGTTGATGGAGTCCGTTTCCATTTCCCTCGGGAAAAATCCCAGAAGATCCCCTACGAGGAGTCGAGGAGGCCCGATGGGGTAGACCCCCCTTTTCCGGGCCGTCAATTCCCATGTAAAATCGATCCGTTGACGCCACAAAAGGCCGCATTCCCGATTCGCATTCCCCTCTTCGGAGGAGAAGAAAATCGGGTCGTCCGCACTCACCTTTACCTGCAGCCAGACCGGCAGCCATTTGGCGTTTTCTATACGGATATCCAGCGTGAAGGTTTCGCCGGGGAAGACCTTTTCCTTGTCTATCCTGGATTGGATCTTTAACCCGGACAGGCTCATTCCGGCCCAGGCCCTGGCACCGCCCACCACGATAAAGATAAGAATGGTCAGCACGGTCAAATCCTGCCGGCCGTGGAGCAGGGACATAAAGAGAAACAGGCCCACGAAAAAGAGTACCAGCGGGACGGTGAAAACGGTCGATAATCTCTCTTCCCGGGTTTCCATGGAATTAGGTCTGATCCAGGGAAGCGGGCACCGGGACCTGATCCATGATCTCCCGGATAAAATCATCGGGGGTGCCTCCACGCAATCGATCTTCTTCTCTGAGGATCAACCGGTGGGCCAACAGGGGAATCGCCAGGTGCTTTATATCATCCGGTAATATAAATTCTCTTCCCCGAAGAGCGGCAAGGGCCTGTCCAGCCCTCATCAGCCCAAGAGACCCGCGGGGGCTGGCCCCTAAAAGAATGGCCTTGTGGGCACGGGTGGCCCTTACGAGTTCAGAAATATATTCCCGGACCGGTCCGGAGACCCGGATCTTTTTCCTTGCCTCCTGGAGCTCTGTGATCTGTACGGGTTCGGCAACGGCCTTGAGCTCAAGCAGAGGATCCCTTTCCTGGAACCGATCGAGCATGAAGACCTCCTCGTCCTTTTCGGGATACCCCAGGCTTACCTTGAGGAGGAATCTGTCAAGCTGGGCCTCCGGCAAGGTGAATGTTCCTTCCATCTCGATCGGGTTCTGGGTGGCCATGACAAAAAAGGGATGGGGGAGGGGAGCGGTCTTCCCGTCCACGGTGACCTGCCGCTCCTCCATGCTTTCCAGCAGGCTGGACTGGGTCCGGGGAATGGTCCTGTTAATCTCATCCGCTAACAGGACATTGGTCATTACCGGCCCAGCCTGGAAGGTGAATTGACCGGTCCGCTGGTTGTAAACATTAAACCCGGTAATATCAGCAGGCAGGAGATCCGGTGTGAACTGGATCCTTTTAAAGGAACCGCCGATACTCTTTGCCAGGGATTTGGCGATCAGGGTTTTTCCGAGCCCGGGGACATCTTCCAGCAGGACATGGCCGTCGGCAAGAAGCGCTACCATGAGGAGCTCCATTGAAGTACGCTTGCCGACGATAACCTTGGAGATATTGTCCAGGATGGAATTGCAGAGATCGAAGTTCAAACTTAATCCTCCAATAAATATTTTCAGAGGTTATTTGCGAGACATGACATTAACAGAAAAGGAGGCCTCGGGTCAAACCTTGCCCGCCGAAAACGGTAT
>CAYTUL010000554.1:0-3135 GCA_964441135.1 uncultured Desulfobacteraceae bacterium
ATGTAGGACTAATAAAACAGAACGTGAAACAGATTCTTCAGAAGAATCGTCATACTTCCGTAACGGCAGAGGTTGCGACTTTCTGCCTGTTGGGAATGCTGGACCGCGTCGTACATTGGTACAATCCCAAAGGGGAGATCCCGCCTGATGAACTTGCTTCCAATATTACAACCATTTTCTTAAACGGACTAAAAGGAAAATCTGCCTGACTTTTCCTTTGCAACTGTATAACAGGGATCATCCTTTAATTGGTGAACCCCTATCCTAAGAATAACCTATTTCTTCTGGAATGCAGGTAGTGTTCCGCAATGAAATTTAAGGGCTTCTTGGCCTTTTTGAAGTTTCCGTGCAGTGCCCAGAAAATCCCGGAGAGATCCATTTTTTTGGCTGACGGGTGTTCGGCAGCCAATCTATAGAATCTGCGGCCTTCTTCTTCGTATTCCTCTGGTCGGATCCTACTCTTTCCAGAAATCTGCGGCCTGATATGTCCTGAAAACGGATAACGGTATTCGCGTTCCACATAATCGGGAAACAGGCCTAACATGAAAAGACATATATCAGCGATCCTTTTATAAAATCCGAGCCTGTATTCATCCTCCACCACATCGCAGAAACTCATGAGACTTTGCATATCCAGATTATTGAACCGTATTTTGTGCCAAACCCCTTTTCTTGCCCTGAATGAAATGGCGTAACTTTCAATCCTGGTGAAGGAGGACAGCATATCCGCCAGGTAGACAAGGAGGGATTCTCTGGTCAGCAACTCCAACACATCTGCTACATCAAAAACCGGAATCTTCATGGTACGGGTGGTTTCCAGCGTATAGTGAACCCTTTCCAGATCTTTGGCCGCCCTTCTCAGGAGGATCTCAAAGAATAAAGCGGGTGAGATTTTTAGAAAGATCTCATCATCGTCCATGGCCCTTCTGTATACTCTTTCATCCCGGATTAACGTATTCCTGAAATCTTCATCTTCCTTAATGATCATTTTCATCTTCAGTTTATCCGTGACCTCTGGAGATGAAGTCTCCACCAGGAAATCCAGATCTCTTTCCGACAACCTGAAGCCTTTTATGCTCGACCGAGACATCTCGTATCATCCTCTTCGGATTCTTCCTTGTTCAATCCCAGGCACAGACCCATCGGCCCCGGATCTGTCTCTTGTGCAGTTTTTCCGCAACATCGTTAATGTCTTTTAGTTTGAATTTGTTGGTAACGAGTTTATCGAGTTTCAGATCATGGGTCATTGCCATGTGGACAAGCTTGGGAATATCCACATGGGTTGAAATCATGCCATAGAGGGTTCCCAATATGGATTTCTGATTGAAGGGCAGCACCTGGAGGGGGAGGTTTGTCGTCTGGTTATGAGGAGTGATCCCGGGGATAACCACTTTACCCCCCATCCCGACAGACCAGTAGGCCTGAATGATGGCCCCCGGATCTCCTATTGCCTCGAAGGCCACATCCGCACCACCGCCGGTTATCTCCTGAATCCTGGGAACAGGATCCTCTTTTTGATTACAGATAAAGTGCGTGGCACCGAACTCTTTCGCGAGGTCCTCCTTGCTCTCTTCAATATCAACCGCTATGACCGGATTGGCGTGGCGCAAAACGCAGGCGCGAAGTATATTTAAGCCGACCCCTCCTATTCCATATACAACGCATTTGTCTCCCGGCTGAACCTTGGCACAATTTGTCACCGAACCCCAGCCCGTGGGGATGCAGCAGCCCATAAGACAGGCGTATTCCAGCGGAAAATCCTTTGGTAACGGGATCAGACCGTCTTCCGGAGCAACAGTATAGTTCGAAAAACCCGAAACGAAATTTCCGTGCCGCACCATCTGCCCCTTGAGATCTTTGATCCGGGATGTCCCGTCAAGCAACATGCCTTCCACGAAATAATTGAAGGTCCCGGTACATAGATTTCCCCTGCCCTTCCGACATTGGGGACATTCTCCGCAGGGTACCATCCAGGTCGCTACCACATGGTCTCCTTTCTTTATTTTGGTGCACCCCGGGCCTACCTCCTCCACGATCCCGGCGGCTTCATGTCCGGCCACGAGGGGCAGCATCATCTCCACGTTTCCCAGGAGATTACTGAGATCCGAGTGACAATAACCGGTGTATGCATATTTGACGATGGCTTCTTTCTCCCTTGGAGGTTCTAATTCCAGTTCCTCGATGCTGTATGGCTCATTCGGTTTCCTTAAAACCGCCCCTATAATTTTCATATTCATCCCTCCTTTTTGATAGTACAATAATAAGTAAAGAATCCGTTTTTCAGGATGAATTATAGAAAAAACACAATCAGGGTGTCAACAGACCGCCTTTCAGAAATCCATTTAAGCCTTCGAATCTCTGTTCACCCTGCTTCCGGAAAAACTTGAATTGACATATCATTTTAAAATTATTAAAATATAATACAATTTGATTTAAAATTCTAATGTTTACGATGGGATTAATTCTGTTTCTTGAGCGGTAAATTATTCTTCTATAATTTACTGTAAAAGTCCGAAGGAAAGATCAACTCGGGCTTAATGCAGGATTCCATACATGAAACCTGATTTTTTGTTTTTGATTCTTCTTGTATTATTCTCAGGGTTTTTCTCTTCCGCTGAAACAGCCCTATTCTCCATCAGCAGGGTAAAATCCAGACACCTTGATAAAGAAGGCGGGAAAATAAACAAACTGATAAAAAAGATGAAAGATGATCCTCACAAGCTTCTTTCCACCATTCTTATCGGCAATAATCTCGTAAACATCGGGGCTTCGGCCTTAGCTACATCCATAACAATCGATTTGGTCGCAAGTCATGCAGTCGGTATCGCCACCGGGATAATGACGGCTATTATTCTTATATTCGGTGAAATCTTTCCCAAATCGATTGCCACTCAAAACAACCTGGCGATCGCCAAAATAGTCATTTTCCCCATCTACTGGCTTTCTATCCTGTTTTCACCGCTGATATTCCTCCTGAAATTTATTCCCCAGATTACCAATAGGGTGAAAAAAAGGACGAAAGTTACAGAAGCGGAACTATTGACCTTTGTCGAGGTGGTCGAGGAAGAAGGCGAGATAAAGGAAGAAGAGAAGGAATTAATTCATAATATTTTCCAATTTGATGATACTCATACC
>CAYTUL010000555.1:0-3118 GCA_964441135.1 uncultured Desulfobacteraceae bacterium
GCCAGGAATAAGGCAGGGCCGGCAATATCCTCCGGGGTACCCATTCTTCCCAGGGGCACTTCCTTTTTGACCATTGCGGAAAAGAAGGCTTCTCTTTCCGGTCCCGGCGGCATCAAAGAATCCCAGAAGGGCGTTTCAATGGGCCCCGGCACAATCGCGTTCACATAGATGTTAAAGGGGGCCAATTCAAAGGCCAGATTGAACGTTAACCCCAATATTCCTGCTTTAGCGGAATGATAATCAAGGACGGAAACAGAAGGGCGAAGGGCACCCATTGAAGAAAGATTAACAATTTTCCCATATCGTTTTTTCTTCATATGGGGAACAACCGCCTTGCAACATAAAAAAGCGCCTTTGAGGTTCACGCTTAAACACCTGTCCCAGTCCTCTTCGGTCACGCTCTCAATATCTCCTTTTTCCCCGGTGACTCCTCCTGCATTATTGACCAGGATATCTACTTTCCCAAATTCTTTTATGGTCCGGGCCACCATATCATTCACTTCTGAGCTTCTGGAGATATCCGCCTTGATCGCGAGGGACTTCTGTCCGAGGGCCTTAATCTCATCCGCGACCTCCCTCGCGCCTTCCATGTGGAGAGCGTTTACCACGATATCGCAACCCTCCCCGGCAAATTTAAGGGCCATGCCCCTCCCCATTCCCTTGGCGCCTCCCGTGACAATAGCCACCCTGTTCTCCAGCAACATTTTCAACCTCCCACATAGGTTTGGTTTATTTCAAAGAATATAATTTTACTTATCGTTAAGTAGATTTTTAATGACTTTCCGGATATCTGTCAAGAAAAAATATCGGTAAAAGGGGTTAAATCTTTCCTTGACTCCTTATCCTTCCTATTTTAATAATATCCTGTATTCGTTTCTATTTTGAAGGAGTATTGCAAATGGAATTTCAGAAGGTTTTTACGAGAGATGACGGCACGGTGCTTATTCGATGTCCTGATTGTATGACCGAAAAAATTATCTCATCCCAGAGAATCCCAGGCAAAAATCGAGTAAAGGTAAAGTGCACCTGCGGGACGGTTTTCGGGATCCAGTGTGAATTCAGGAAAAAGTACCGGAAGCAGGTAAACATTGCCGGACTTTTGTTAAAATTCAGCCAGGATCCGAGATGGGGTAAAACCCTGAGCGAAAGCCATGAAACCAATATTAAGCCGATCAACTGCCAGATTTGCGATATTTCTTTCGGGGGTATTGGTCTGAAGGTATTCGATAAGATCAACATCCAGGAAAAGGATACGATTCTTGTAAAGTTTAACCTTGATAATACGGCTTCCACCAGAATGGAAAAAAAAGCGATCGTACGGGTGAAAAGGGGCAATTACTTAGGCTGTGAGTTTTCGGATACCGATAAGAATGATCGTGCTCTGGGCTTTTATTTCCTGTAAAGGTCTTTTCATTCAATTCCGGGGCCTATCCCTATTTAGCCGACTCGATCATGAATTTCCCTTCTCCACAGACATTCTGCCATATCATGCGGGAAGCAGGCTTCAAGAGAATAAGATTCCATAATAATCTATATGTTTTTTTATCTTTTAATCCCTTTTCCAGAGATTTTCGACAGTCCCGGGGACATGGGTTTTAAATATCTAACAAAAGGAGGTTCAAAATGACCACGATAGAGGAACTGCAGGCAAGGATTACCCGTTTGGCGGATATCAGGGAAATAAAGAAGCTGCAAAAGGTCTACGGCTATTATCAGGATTATTGCGAATGGGAAAAAATTGTGGACCTCTTCACGGACAATGATCCCTCGGTTGAAGAAGCCGACCGTGGTGTTTATCAGGGCAAAGAGAGTGTAAGAAGATATTTTGCCGACCTGCTGGGAGGAGGCCCGAATAAGCCAATTCGACCGGGGTGGCTGGGTATTATGTTTCAGCTTCAGGGTGTAGTCACGATAGAATCCGATGGAAAGTCCGCCAAAGGAAGATGGTATGGCATGGGAATGGAGGCCAAACCGATCATCTCATTGCATGAAGGAGAACTAAGGCAGACCTGGATACACGGTGTTTATGAGAATGAATATATCAAAGAAGGTGGGAAGTGGAAGTTTAAGAAGCTCTATTTCAACCTTGTTTTCCGAACCCCCTTTGAGGACGGCTGGTTAAAGGTGCCGGTCGTAGGCCAGAACGGGCCGGACAAAATCATAAAGCCGGACGCACCCCCCACGGCCTATCGTCCCTACCCTTCCGGGTACCATGTCCCCTTCTCTTTTAAACATCCTGTTACCGGCAAATAGGAGATCAAATAATGGCAATGAGTAAAAGGAAAGGCGGTGAAGCGATGAATCTGGAAGAATTGGAAAGGGAAGTAACTCGCTTGGAGGATATCCAGGCGATAGAGGACCTGCAACAGATGTACGGCTATTACATGGATAGTCACCATCGGGAGGAGGTCGTCGATCTGTTTTCCGATGACACGGAATCCATTGAGATTGAGAGCGTCGGCCTGTTTTCAGGCAAGGAAGGGGTCAAGAAGTTCTTTATGGATAATGACCTGCTTCAGAGCGGAGAGACCGTTGTCCCAGGATGGATTCATATCCTCATTTTAATGAGTCAGGATGTCATTGATATAGACCCTTCGGGCCGGACGGCCAAAGGAAGATGGAATACATGGTTGGCCGAGGCCATGATCGTCGGTGGGATACCAAGGCAACAATGGGTACATGGTTATTATGAAAATGAGTATGTGAAAGAAAAGGGGAACTGGAAGTTTAAAAAACTACACTGGAATGTGACCTTCTTTACATCCTTCGAGGCCGGCTGGCTGAGGATACCTTTGTTAGGTCTCCTGAACAGAGATGACGCCGATGCCCCGGCTCCTCACTTTCACCCCTACCCGTCCGGCTACCAGCTTCCCTGTCATTTCAAACACCCGGTTACCGGACGATGATCTATAAACAGCTTTATCATGGTAGGCACGGCGGGATTTGAACCCGCGACCCCTACCGTGTCGGGGTAGTGCTCTCCCCCTGAGCTACGTGCCTGAATAAGAGGATGATTAGCAATTTGATTTGGCTCTGTCAAGAAGTATTCATAAAACTGGACACCAGCAAGGTATCATCTGCTGCGTTGCCTTCGATCGCTCCTCCCTGCGGCGTATTA
>CAYTUL010000556.1:0-3107 GCA_964441135.1 uncultured Desulfobacteraceae bacterium
GGGTAGAACCCTTAGTTCGTAACAAGTCAGATCACCCCCCTCGGAATCCGGTTCGGGTCAAAAGAGCTTCTCCCTGATTGATGCAGCACCTAAAATCACCCTTGCCTGGGAACTATTTCATCCCAGAGATCCCGGAGGACACAGGGAAAAATCTTAGCGGCCCTTCAATCTCCATAGGCATAGTCTGCGCTTTCTTCGATTCTTTCGAGGACCCTATCCAGGTCTTCACCGTTGACGTAGTCCAGCACCCCCTTCCAGAATGCCCCCGAACCCACGGCTGCAGGCATCAGATCGGAACCGTCAAAACGGAACATCCGGGCCTCGCTTAAAATTTTGGCTGCCTTTGCCGTAATAGGATCATCATATATTGTAAAGTCAATTTTCCTGTTCACACCTAACTTTCCTGTTTTCTTGATCCAGATCTCCTGGGCCTCTGATGAGGCGAGGTATGCAATGAACTGCCTGCTCTCGGCCGTATCCCTGAAGACACTAATGAGATCTCCCGAACCCAGGCACGGCGTCCCGAACTCCTTATTGATAGCCGGAAATATAAAAATATCATAATCCTCAATCGGAACCAGGTCAGGGTTGGACTTCTTTATAAAGAGCCGGATAAATGTGGCCTGCCGGTGGAGATAGCAACTTGGGGGTTCTGAAAAAAGACCCATGGGAGAATCTCCGAAGTTGGTCGTCAAGGCACCGGTTGTCCCCCCAAACAGATATTTACTGTTACGGGCTATCTGACCGAAGTACTCCCAGGCCCGGTATACCGGCGGATCGGTCCACTTGATCTCATGATTCACCCATCTGTCATATACTTCCGGCCCTGCAGTTCTCAATAAAATGTCCTCGATCCAGTCGGTCCCCGGCCATCCGCTGGCTGCTCCGCTTTCAAGACCAATGCACCATGGCTTCCCGCCGTCGGCTACTATTTTATCAGACAGGGCTATAAGCTCCTGCCAGGTAACCGGGACCTTATAACCCCTGGCAATGAACCGTTTCGGGCTATACCAAATCAGGCTCTTCAGATCAGCGGAAATGAATATACCGTACAGCTTTTCCTTGTAAGACCCCAGTTCCGCGATAGCCTTTTGGTGATTCTTTATTATTTTCCTATCGAGGGGAACCAGTCCCTTTTCAAGGACGAATTCCTTCATCTGGCCAGGATTCGGCATCGCCGCAAGATCCGGCGGATTACCGGCATGAAAACGTGCCATCAATACTGTTGACAAATCCCTTCCAACAGATTCAATGACGATATCTATGCCGGTTCTTTTTTCAAAAGGAGCCACCATGGTCTTGAAGGCTTCCAGCTCCTTTCCGCCCCATAACACGGCTATGGTGACTTTCTCCTGGGCCCCATAGGCCGGACCCCAAAAAAGCCAGGACATGAAAACAAAAAACAGAATTCCGACCTTCCCTTTGTAGGCCATGGTTATCAAACCTCCCGGTATCTCGATCGGGACTGTGAACCTCCTGTAGTATTAACAGGGATTATCAGCAGATCCAATTCATTGCCCTGATAGGTCTTCTTTTTCCGTAATGTACCATAAAATCATAACCCGGGACAGGGAGGATTATACATCTTTGAAAGGAGGAGATCCAGGAAAGGTTCTGCCACTGGACAAAATTGTTCATTATAAGCTAAAGTCGTCGGCAGAAAGCACATTTTTCAGGAGACCGGGTTGGCGGAGATTATACTAAAAGACGTAACCAAGAGGTTCGGGGAAAACATAGCGGTCAACGGGATTAATCTCACGGCCAGGGACAAGGAATTTCTTGTACTGGTCGGTCCATCGGGTTGCGGGAAGACCACGACCCTTCGGATGATTGCGGGGTTGGAGGAGGTAACAGAAGGAGATATTTTCATAGGGAATCGAAAGGTAAATCACGTTGCCCCCAAGGATCGTGACATTGCGATGGTCTTCCAGAATTATGCCCTCTATCCTCATATGAATGTCTATAAAAACATGTCTTTCGGTCTCATGCTGCGGAGACTTTCAAAGACCGAAATCGCTCACAGGGTGATCCAAGCTGCCAAACTGCTGGGCATCGAGGATCTTTTAAAAAGAAAGCCGAAGGAGCTTTCCGGAGGACAGCAGCAGAGGGTAGCCATGGGCCGGACAATTGTCCGAAAGCCCCAGGTCTTTCTTTTTGATGAGCCTCTCAGCAATCTGGACGCCAAATTGCGGGTTCAGATGCGAGGAGAGCTGGCACGACTCCATAAACGGCTTGATACGACCATCATTTATGTAACCCATGACCAGATCGAGGCCATGACACTGGCCGATCGGCTAATCGTAATGGATAAAGGGATCATTATGCAGGCTGGAAGTCCTATGGAGGTCTATGACAACCCTAAGAACCTTTTCGTGGCAGGGTTTATCGGGAGTCCGGCCATGAATTTTCTCGAGGCGCGGGTAGTTAGAGAAAATGAGTCGCTTTTTGTAAAGGGCGAATATTTCAAGTTGTCCATCCCCAAGGGCCTTCAAGATAGGCTCAAAAAGGCAAGAGACAGGGAGGTAATTTTTGGAATTCGGCCGGAGCACCTGTATGATAAGAAAATAAAAGGCCCTTTTCCCGGTAGTGAAAATCTCGAGGTTCGTATCGAAGTTGTCGAACCTGTCGGCTCAGAATTGATTCTCATTGCATCCTTGGGATCGGATCAACTCACTGCTTGCGTCGATCCTCAAAGCAATGTGAGACCTCACATGACCATGGAGTTGCTTGTGGACATGAACAGGGCGCACCTCTTTGATAAGAAGACGGAAGAATCGTATTGAGGGCCATTTTCCTTATTGTCCCTAGGGACGTTCACGACTCTATAACTTCATCTTGTTAATCATAAGAAAGTCATGATCTCATGGACGACCCGCTACATTAATCTTTGAAAATATAAATAAAATGAAAGAAAATGAGCTATAAAGAATGAAGTTCTGATTCCTCTTTTTATGGCTTGAAACACAATGTGAAATCTACTATACTCCGGCCTCGAAAAAACGACTTCCTATCACTCACTCACTTCACTTCTTATCACTTCACTTTACCAATGGAGAAGGAGACCAGGGATGGATGGGAAAGAGGCACTAATAAAGATATTCGGCAGT
>CAYTUL010000557.1:0-3091 GCA_964441135.1 uncultured Desulfobacteraceae bacterium
ATGGAAGTAAAGGGCGTATCTGTCCCAAAATTCGCCTTTTTTCTGATCATCCCGCTGGGAGGCCTGGCTCTCACAATTCAGTTCGTTAGGCAGTTATTACAGGGGTTTCGATTAAAATCCGGCCAAAGCGAGAAATGAAAAAAAGACTTTCAAGAACCCCGATTTGAGCGAATCCGGCACGGAGGAATAATTATGGAATGGTGGGTGATTATTATATTTCTGATCGGCGGGCTTCTCTTTTTCCTTGCCATCGGGCTGCCGATCGCCTTCTCATTCCTCCTTATCAATTTCATCGGCGCCTATATCTTTATGGGCGGATTGAAGGGTCTGAATCTATCCGTACAGCAAATTTTTACGTCTCTGACCAGTTTCGCGCTGGCGCCCATCCCTCTTTTTATCTTCATGGGTGAGCTCATGCTCCATTCCGGAATGGCAAAGCGAACACTTGACGTTCTTGACAAGTGGATAGGGAGGCTCCCCGGCAGGCTGAGCCTCCTCGTCATTACGGGCGGCGCCCTGTTCTCGACCTTGAGCGGGTCCACCATCGCGAACACGGCCATGCTGGGAGAGGTCATGGTACCGGAAATGAGGGACCGGGGATATAAGAAGCCAATGATAATGGGCCCGATCGTGGGAGTCGGCGGACTGGCGATGCTTATTCCTCCGAGCGCCCTTGCCGTGGTTTTCGCGAGTCTCGCGCAGATTTCGGTCGGGAAGGTGCTTATTGCGGGCGCCGTCCCCGGGGTTATCCTGGCCATACTGTATGGCCTCTATGTGATATTGCGATCCCTGGTGAATCCGTCGATAGCTCCAGCCTATGATGTGACGCACCATACCCTGTCGGAGAAATTTTCAGACCTGTTAAAATACGTCCTACCCCTTGGTATCATCTTTTTTCTTGTCCTTGGCTTTATCTTTCTTGGAATAGCGACCCCCACTGAAGCGGCAGCCACGGGGGCCCTGGGCTCGATAATTCTCGCGGCCATCTATAAAAAAATGAATTTGACCATTTTGAAAAAGTCCATTACGGGCACCCTTCATGTAGCGGTCATGGCCTTTATGATCATCGCAGCATCCAAAACCTACAGCAGTATTCTTGCCTATACGGGGTCAACCATGGGGCTTGTGAATCTTATCAATGATGTTGAGATGTCCAGCCTTTTTATCCTGATAACGATGATGCTGATACTCATGGTACTGGGTACCTTTATGGAACAGGTCTCCATGATGATGATCACGATACCCATCTATATACCCGTTATTAAGGGACTCGGATTTGACCTCATATGGTTTGCCATATTAATGCTCCTCAACCTGGAGATGGCAATGTCAACTCCGCCTTTCGGCATCCTTCTTTTCGTGATGAAGGGAACGGCGCCGGCTGATACCACCATGGGAGACATAGTCAAATCAGCGGCCCCATTCCTGGTATGTGACCTGATTGTCATGATTCTTCTTATTACTTTTCCTTCCATCGTCACATTTTTACCAAATCTCATGTGAAAGGGCAGGGGATAGATTAAGGGGCCTTCTGGCCTTTTCAAGTAAATCGGATGGGAGAACCACCATGAGTGAATCCGGAATTAAAAAAGTTGGATACTGGGAGGTGACCGCCATAGGGATCGGTGGTATGGTCGGCGGTGGAATCTTCGCCGTTCTCGGGCTATCCGTGGAGTTGACACGCGGAGGCGCACCGATGGCCTTTCTGCTTGCGGGCATCGTTGCACTCGTCACATCCTATTCTTACGCGCGACTCTCCGTCACCTACCCGAGTCAGGGAGGCACGGTGGCCTTCTTAGATCAGGCCTTCGGTCCCGGCCTGTTGACGGGAAGCGCAAATATTTTACTCTGGATCAGCTACATAATCATGCTTTCCCTTTATGCCTACGCCTTCGGCAGCTATGGGGCCTCTTTTTTCCCATCGTCATCACAGCCCTTTTGGAAACATGTATTGATCTGCTGCAGCGTCGTCGGCATAACGGGATTGAACCTGCTGAGCGCCAAGCTCATCGGCGAGGCGGAAGGCTGGATTGTGCTTATTAAATTGGTGATCCTGGTCCTCTTCATCGCCGCGGGCATAGGAGGCATTGATCCCGCTCGACTTTCGCCATCGGCATGGCCCTCCCCGTTGCATATCGTTGCAGGCGGGATGATCATTTTTCTCGCCTATGAAGGATTCGAGCTGATCGCCAACAGCGCGCAGGATGTCCGGACACCGGCAAAAACATTGCCGCGTGCCTTCTATTCGTCGATCGCTTTCGTAATCGTCCTCTATGTTCTCATAGCCGTCGTGGCGGTCGGAACCCTGCCGGTTGCCGGGATTGTCGACGCCAAGGACTACGCACTGGCTGAGGCGGCCAGGCCGTTCCTGGGCCGTACGGGATTCCTTTTGATCGCTGTGGCCGCCATGCTTTCAACGGCTTCAGCCATCAATGCCACGCTTTACGGTACGGCACGGCTGAGTTATATCATTGCCAAGGACGGCGAGCTTCCCCTCCTATTGGAAAGAAAGGTCTGGAACGAGCCGATAGAAGGGCTGCTGATCACATCGGGAGTCACCTTGCTCATCGCCAATTTCGTTGATCTTTCTGACTTGTCGACGATGGGAAGTGTCGGTTTCCTGTTGATCTTTGCGGCCGTTAACGGCGCCAATGCGGTACTGGCCGATGAGACACGGAGCAGGAGCTGGCTTTCGTTGATCGGGGTTGGGCTTTGCCTTGGCGCATTGGTAAGTCTCCTCTGGCAGGCTGCAGGCCGCTCACCCCACCAGATTTGGATCCCTTTTGTTATGATAGGCGTTGCCTTTATTATCGAAGCCGCCTTTCGAGTGGCCACAGACCGGACAATCAGACTTTCGAAACCCTCAAAAGAGGAGCGTACCTAAATCCTGAAACGACCTGGTCGTGAGCCCCGGAATCGGGGAGAAGATACCATGACCCGTTGAATAACCATCAGACCTTTTTGCATCTTCACTTGATATAAGAAGCCAGGTCTTTTAGGCCGGTCGAAGATTCCGCATTGCGGAGGTCATGGTTGTCTGATTATACCTGAAGATGGATATCCGGTATGATATTTCTTTTCAAGGAGATAT
>CAYTUL010000558.1:0-3089 GCA_964441135.1 uncultured Desulfobacteraceae bacterium
CCGTATCAATGTCTCCTGGGAAGGGGATAATGAAGAAAGGGTTGTTGGTGAGCGCTTCGTTGATGAAGGGGCCATGCTTGCTCCAAACTCTCCAATCGTTTCCATACTCGAAAACAGTGTGTTAAAGGCGGTAATATATGCCATCGAGAGGGATTATCCCAAATTCAAAAGGGGGCAGATGGCCGTCATTACGACCGATGCATGGCCTGGAAAGAGATTTTCCGGCAGGATTGTCAGGGTTGCGCCGTTACTAAAAGAGACTTCCCGTCAGGCACGGGTCGAGATAGAGGTTTCCAATCGGGAAAATCTCCTGAAGCCAGGCATGTTCGCCCGAATTCAAATAGAATTTGCAAAACACGAAAACAGGATCGTCGTTCCTTTGGGTGCCCTTGTCAAAAGGGATGAAAAGCAGGGAATCTTTATCGCGGATCCAGGGGAAGGAAATGCCCGTTTTATTCCCATAAAACTCGGAATAATCGACAAAGAACTGGCCGAAGTGGTTGATCCCCCCATTTCCGGTCTGGTTGTGACACTGGGTCAGCACCTTTTAGGGGACGGATCGCCGATTATCCTCCCGGGGAAGAAATCGCCGCCTCCCTCTGGGGTCCAGAGGAAAAGAGGGCAAATAGGCCCCGGAGGACCCCGGTGAAAATATCCCATTTTGCCGTCAGGCGCCCAATCTTTACGATCATGGTCATGTTAATCGTGATCATCCTGGGTGGAATCTCTTTTTCACGGCTTCCAATCGACCTGATGCCCGATATTACCTACCCCACCCTGAGCATCATAACTAACTATGAAAACGCAGGTCCCGATGAAATTGAACAGCTCATCACCCGACCGGTAGAAGAGGCCATGAGCGCTGTCCCGGGTGTGGATATGGTCTCCTCCGTCTCTGCGGAGGGTGTTAGCCAGGTCAGGGTTGAGTTCAGTTGGGGTACGGATCTGGATAACGCGGCCAATGATATCCGGGACCGTCTGGACCGTATCGTTCCTTTTTTACCCGATGATGCAGATAGACCGAGATTGTTTAAGTTTGATCTGGCAAGTTTTCCTATCCTTATATTGGGGGCATCCGGAAAGATGGACCCCATAGAAATGCGCCAGATTATTGACAATCAGGTCAAGTATCGCATAGAGCGTCTTCCGGGAGTAGCGGCATTGGATGTGTTCGGCGGTCTCGATAGGGAGATACACGTGAACCTGTTGGCGGACAAGATCAAAGCGCTCGACCTGCCCCTTAACACGATCCTTACTAAGATCCGAGCGGAAAATGTGAATATACCGGCCGGGACCCTAAACCGGGGCAATCTTGAGGTTATGATACGAACTCCGGGAGAATATAGCAGCCTGGCCGAAATCGGTGACACGGTCGTCGCGATTCGGGATGATGTTCCTATTCAGCTCAGGGCCATAGCGAATATTGAGGACTCCTGGCAAAAGATCACCAGGATCGTTCGGGTAAACGGAAGGCCCGGCATACGAATGGCCGTAAATAAACAATCAGGGACCAATACCGTGGACGTGGCAAAGGGTGTCTTAAAGGAGATAGAGCGTATCAACAGGGAGATGTCCCAGATTCATATAACCACGATAATAGATACCTCGGATTACATCAAAAGATCCATCTCCAATGTCGGCACGTCTATCCTTTATGGAGGTATCCTGGCGATTCTGGTCCTTCTCCTATTCCTGCGTAATATCGGCAGCACGGCCGTCATTGCGACCGCCATACCCATCTCCATTATCGGTACCTTCGCACTCATGTATTTTGCCGGATTTACCCTGAATCTGATGACCCTTGGCGGCCTGGCCCTCGGGATCGGTATGCTCGTGGATAATGCCATTGTCGTCCTGGAAAATATATACCGTTTGAGGGAATCCGGTATTGATTCCGAGGCGGCGGCGGTTAAAGGGAGCGAGGAAGTTACAGCAGCCATTATCGCGAGCACATTAACCACCCTGGCGGTTTTTCTGCCCCTGATTTTCGTACGGGGCATGTCTGGTGTCATGTTTAAACAGCTTTCCTATGTGGTAAGTTTCGCCCTTGCCTGCTCCCTCGTTGTGGCTTTGACCCTTGTCCCCATGCTGACCTCAAGGATCCCTGTGCCGGTGATGAATGCCCCGTCGGAACGGGTCAGCATAGGCCGCAGGATCTTTCTATATAGCGGCCGATTTTTTAAAAGTATTGAGGAAAGCTATGCGGGCTTGCTCCGGTTTGCCCTTGATCACCGGTTTATCGTGAGCGCCGGGGCCGTTCTTATCCTAATCGGGAGCCTTCTGCTCATTCCCTATGTGGGTTTTGAATTCATGCCCCAGACGGATGAGGGGGAAGTCCGCATCTATGCCGACGGCGAGGTAGGGTCTCGGCTTGATGTCCTCGATAAGGCCTTTAGGAAGATTGAGGCCGTTGTAAAAAGGGAGATCCCGGAAGCCAAGAATGTTGAGACCTTCCTAGGCAGTTCCTCCTTCCGGGCGCGGGGAGGACATACCGGGCGGGTAAGAATATCATTGAAACCCCAATCGGAGAGATTGCGATCAAGCGAAGAGATAGCGGGGGCCCTGCGTCCGAAACTTATGGACATACCGGGAGTGAGGATTCGTACCAGGGCGGGACAGGGTCTTTTTATCCTGAGAATGGGGACACAGGGTGGAGAGAGGATCGAGGTGGAAATCCGTGGCCACGATATTGAAACCGCCGATGCGCTGGCAAACCGTGTCAGGGGTGCTATTGAAGAGGTGGACGGCATCACGGACACCCGTATCAGCCGTGAATCAGGAAGTCCAGAAGAACTTATCATAGTGGACAGGCAAAAGGCTTCGGACATGAAACTCACGGTTTCTCAGATTGCGGACGCCCTGCAGACAATCCTTTCCGGGACCGGTGCCGGTTACTACCGCGAATCGGGAAACGAGTACGTGATTCTGGTCAAGATTAATGAGGCGGAAAAAATGGACCTCAAAGAAGTCCTGGATTTGACCCTCACAAACTCTGAAGGCAATCCCGTTGTCCTACGAAATGTGGTGAAGACACATCCACAATCGGGTCCGGTACTCATTGAACGAAAGGATCAGGAACGGGTCGTGAC
>CAYTUL010000559.1:0-3079 GCA_964441135.1 uncultured Desulfobacteraceae bacterium
GTCCCAGATGGTTTTTCAAGTATTTTTTACATCCCTATGCAAAATTGAGGTAATAAGTTGATTTTAAAAAACGGATATTTATGGTAATGTATCCGAAAGATAGGATTATAGGCTCATTTAATAGCGATAATAGAAAGAAAGTTACGTGAGAATCATTTTTATTGCAGGTAAGGGCGGGGTCGGGAAGACCAGCGTGGCGGCCGCCACGGGGATAAAGGCCGCCGACATGGGGTACAGGACGGTAATCATCTCCCTGGATGTGGCTCACAGTCTCTCGGATATATTTGATATCGAGAAGGGTCTTTTTGATTACAACAAGGGTATGCCGATAAAGATTTCCAAGAACCTGTGGATACAGGAATTGGATATCAATGAAGAGATTGAAGGAAACTGGGGGCAAATCCATAAATATATCTCAACTCTCCTTAATACAACCGGCCTGGATGAGATATTGGCGGAGGAACTTTCCATTCTGCCGGGGATGGAAGAGGTAAGTCTGCTTCTGTATATCAATCAATATGTAAGGCAGAAAACCTATGATGTGATTATTCTCGACTGCGCCCCCACAGGCGAATCATTGAGATTCATAAGCATTCCCACGGCATTGGAATGGTATATTAATAAGGTATTCAAGATGGAAAGGGCTCTCGCAAAATACGTGGGACCGGTTGCCAGGAGAGTTTATGACGTGCCCATACCGGGAGATGATTATTTTAATGAAATAGCCTATCTTTTCGAGCGATTAAGGGGTGTGGACAAGATCATCGCAGATTCCAAGACCACCACAGTCCGCCTTGTCACAAATCCCGAAAAGATAGTCTTGAAGGAGACACAGAGGGCCCTTATGTATTTCTGTCTTAATAAGATGAGTGTTGAGAGCATCATTATGAACCGGATGCTGCCTTCCGAGGTAAACGATCAGTACTTTGAGATCTGGAAAGAGAACCAGAAAAAATATATGGAAAAGGCCAAGGAGTATTTCAGCCCTATTCCTATTTTCCCAATCAATCTTTTTAAAGGAGAAATAATCGGGTATAAGAAGCTGAAAAAATTGGCTGAAAAGATATACAAGGGGAGGAACCCGCTGGATCACTTTTATCAAGGGGAACCCTATAATCTCCTCAAGGAGGACGGCGATTACCGGTTGATCATCCGGTTACCCTTTATTACGGGGGAAGATGTTGAACTGAACATGATTTCAGATGAATTAATTATTCGAATCGGCCAATACAAGAGAAATATATTGTTGCCGAGACAGGTGGCGGCCACAGGCCCGGTCAAGGCCAAATATGAAGGACAGCATTTATGCATTTTTTTTAAAGGAGAACATCATGGGAAAGGAAAAGGATAAAAACGAGGAATTCATTTGCCCGGTTGGAAGATTTTTTATTGATTTTGGGAGCGGTTTCGGTGAGACGTCCGAATTCTTCGGACATATCAACAATTCTCGAATCGAATTTCTCAAGGCAATCAGGTCATTGGTGGATTATAAAATAAAAGGCCTTGAAGAAAAAGGAGAGAAAAAAAAGGAAAAGAAGTCCACCAGGATCAAAGTAGAGTAGAGCTAATATTGAGCTGGCATTTATCTTCAGGGGAACCGGATCAAACGAGGCGAATTTGGAAATTACAACAATCAAGGGCTTTAAGGACATTCTGCCCGGGGAAGTTGCAATCTGGCAGCATGTGGAATCGGATGCAAGAAAGGTTTTAAAGGCCTTCGGCTTCAGGGAGATCAGGCTTCCCATGCTTGAAAAGACCGAACTCTTCAGCCGGAGTATCGGCCGGGATACGGATATTGTTTCCAAGGAGATGTATACCCTTAGGGAAAGCGGGGGAAAAGAGATTACCCTGAGGCCCGAGGCTACAGCATCGGTTGTGAGGGCCTATATTCAGCATGGGCTTTACAGGGAGTATCCCGTTCAGAAGCTTTTTACCATGGGGCCTATGTTCAGGCGCGAACGACCTCAAAAGGGCAGGTTCAGGCAGTTTCATCAGATAAACGCCGAAATATTTGGTGACCCCGGTCCAAGATCTGATGCGGACATCATAAACATGGCCATGAACCTGTTGGATACCGTGGGCCTGTCAGGACACAAGCTTCACATTAATTCCTTAGGTTGTCCCCATTGCAGGGTAAGATTCCGTGAGGTACTGAAAGATTATCTCCTGGAGAGGATCGAATCCCTGTGCGCCGATTGCAGGAAGAGGGCGGAGAGCAACCCTTTGAGGGTATTCGATTGCAAGGTGGAGAAATGCAGGGATGTGGTGTCCGGAGCCCCTTCTATTCTTGATTTTATCTGTGAGGATTGCCGGGACCATTTCAGTTCCCTCAAAGACTATCTGACGAGCCTGGACATCGCATTTATCGTGAATCATGCCCTTGTCAGGGGGCTTGATTATTATACAAGGACCACCTTTGAGATCCAGAGCGACAAACTGGGTTCCCAGAATGCAGTTGCGGGAGGAGGCCGTTATGACGGTCTTGTAAAACAGCTTGGGGGACCTGATCACACGGGGATCGGGTTTGCAATAGGCGTTGAAAGGTTAGTGACACTCCTGGACGATGGCGGCGAAAGGGGTGAGGCGGTTCCTGACCTGTTTATTGCCGGGCTTGGAGAAAGGGCTGAAAAAAAGGCCTTCGAGTGGATTAGCGGGCTCAGGAAATCAGGGTTCTGGATTGAGATGGAATATGGTTCGAAGGGACTGAAGGCTCAGATGAAAAAAGCGGATCGCCTCGGGGCAAAACTGACACTCATTGTGGGTGATGATGAACTCGCGACAGGGAAGGGGATTCTTAGAGATATGAAGACCAAGGTGCAGCAGGAGGTAGACCTGAACAGTCTGGTCGAGAGTATTAAGAAAAAAATCACCTGATCCCTCGATGCGATGTATTTCTTATATATTTGAAACCCGGTTACTAGGAGATCAAAGATCCCGATCATTAGGAATTAGAAATAATGGGCTCTGTTCGGGAGCTTTTAATCCGGCTATGTCTGTCTCTTTAAGCCCATATCTACCTGCTTGGAAGCCAATGACCAAATATTTGGGGTTTGCAAAGGACATCACATATTCCATATCC
>CAYTUL010000560.1:0-3079 GCA_964441135.1 uncultured Desulfobacteraceae bacterium
GTCTGGGGTTTCTTTTCTTTTTCCTGGCCCTCTGGACCCTGTGGGCGTGGTGGAAGGGACGATTGAAGCCGGAGATCGTCTCAGGGCAAAAAAAGCTCCTGTTTTCATGGATGGCGGCGTTGCCCCTGAGCTACGTTGCAATGGAAACGGGCTGGGTGACCCGCGAGGTGGGACGCCAGCCATGGATCATTTACGGGGTTTTGCGCACCCAGGAGGCTGCAAGCCCTTTGCCGCCATATGCGGTGGGAAGCTCCCTTTTGGTTTTTGCAGGAATTTACGGGGCCCTATTCCTCGCGTTCCTGCTCTTTGCCTGGTATATCATCTACAGAGGCCCGGAAGGAGCGGAATAGATTTTCATCAGAATAGGGAAAGGAAGGATATGGGATTTTCACTTGCCGGTCTCTGGCTCGTCATCATCGGTTTTTTTCTCCTGTACTATGTCGTGAGCGACGGTTCTGCATTGGGCGTAGGAATTCTCTGTTTATTTATCAGAAGGGATAAAGACCGGGATATGATGATGGAGAGCGTGAATTATGTCTGGCACACAAACCAAACATGGCTCGTGGTCTTCGGAGGCATGCTATTCGGAGCTTTTCCTTTGTTTTACAGTATTCTGTTTTCCGCCCTCTATATCCCGGCCGTGTTCATGTTGCTGGGCCTGCTCTTCAGGGGGATCTCCATCGATTTTCATGAACACTCGCGGAGTAAGCGCTTCTGGGCCCTAAGCTTCGGTGCAGGAAGCCTGGTGGCTGCGATAGCCCAGGGCTTGATCTTAGGCGGCCTTCTCGCAGGCCTTGATGTCAAAGAAGGTCGATTCGCAGGGGGTGTATGGGACTGGGCCAATCCCTTTTCTTTTCTTGTCTGCCTCGGTGTCGTGGCGGGCTACGTCATGCTGAGCAGCAATTACCTGATCCTCAAGACGGAGGGGGATTTGCAGAAACGGGTCTTCAGTCCTGCCCTTGCCTTTTCCGCGGCGACCCTCCTTGTCTCCTCGGCTGTGTTCCTATGGGCCAATCTACGGTATCCCCATGCGGCCCAGAGGTGGCTCTCCTTCCCGGACCTGTTCTTGATGATGCCCGCCCCCGTGCTGACGGCATTCGGGTTTGTGATGCTCTTCCGAAGCCTGCACAGACGCCGGGAAGGAGCCCCCTTCTTCTGGAATGCCTTCACCGTCGCTCTTGGTTTTGCGGCCCTGTCAATCAGTATGTATCCCCAGATGATCCCCCATGCCCTTTTACCTGTTACCATCCATGAAGCGGCCGCTTCCCGGCGAACCTTGATCTTTATGCTTGTCGTCACGGGGGTCCTGCTCCCGATTATGGTGTTTTACACCACCTATACCTACCGGGTATTTCGGGGAAAGGTCCGCGAACAAAGCGGATAAATCCCTGGTACAACAACCCTTCAGTTTTTAACATGATCGAGCCCGGACCCTTTTCCGAACATCTTCCGAAAACGCTCCATATACAGATAAAATACAGGCGTTACAAACAACGTCAGAAACTGGGAAAAGAGGAGCCCGCCGACGACGGCAAGGCCGAGGGGCCGGCGTGATTCCGCTCCTGCGCCCAACCCAACGGCGATAGGGAGTGTGCCCATCAGGGCGGCCATGGTCGTCATCATAATCGGCCGAAAACGGATGATGCACGCTTCGTAGATGGCTTCTTCCGAATCTTTCCGGTGGACCTGCCGGGCTTCGATAGCAAAGTCTATCATCATGATGCCGTTTTTCTTTACCAGCCCGATAAGCATGATAATTCCGACAAAGGCGTAGATACTCAACTCCACATGAAAAAGCATCAGCGTCACGAGGGCCCCAAACCCGGCAAAGGGAAGGGCCGAGAAGATGGTGACGGGATGGATAAAGCTTTCATAGAGAATGCCCAACACCATATAGATAACCAGTATAGCCATAATCAAAAGAACTCCCAGGCCCCTGAGGGAAGACTCGAATACCTGGGCGGTGCCCTGGAAGGAGGTCCTGATGGTCGGCGGCAATGTACGCGCGGTAAGGGCGTCGATGTCCTTGACCGCCTGCCCCAGGGAGTAATCCGCTTTCAGGCCGAAGGATAAGGTGACGGATATTTGTTGTCCCGTGTGGTTAATGGAAAGGGGCCCCAGGTCCTCACGGATATCGGCTAAGGTAGTCAGGGGTACCAGCCCGCCGGCACCGGAACTCACATACAGTAAAGAAAGGGCGGAAGGGTCCTTCTGAAAGCGCGGGGCCACTTCCAGGATCACCTGATAGGTGTTATCGGCCGTGTATATGGTTGAAATCTGCCTGGACCCATAGGCGTCGTAGAGCGTGTTTTCTATCTCCTCCACAGAAACCCCTAATTTTGCCGCCTTGTCCCGGTCGATCCGGACTTCAATCTGGGGGTTCTGGATCTCGAGATCCGTGTTGACGTCCAGCAGGCCGGGCAGCGTGCTCATCTTTTCCTGCATGAGCGAAGCATACCGGAAAAGCACATCCCTGTTGATCCCCTGCAGGGTAAGCTGGTACTGCCCTTTGGTCGACCGGCCGCCAAGGCTGATCGGCGGAGGGTTTTGCAAAAAAGACAGGATCCCCGGAACCTGGGCGAGCTTCGTGCGCAAACGGCTGATGATCCCGTCCACATGAACTCTGCGTTCATTACGCGGTTTGAGCCGGACGAAAATGATACCCGTATTGCTGCCCGTAAACCCGCGGGCCCCGGCAGTGGACATGAAGGCATCCACAGCCGGATCCTTCTGCACGATAGCCGCAAGGGCCTGCTGGTGGCGCAGCATGGCCTGATCGGAGATTCCTTCGGCCGCCTGGGTAAAAATCAGGATCCTTCCCGTGTCCTCGCTGGGCATAAAGCCCTTGGGTATTTTAATAAAAAGGTAGACGGTAGCGATGAGAACTGCGGCGGAAAAGAGTATCATGAGCCGCCGGTGCGCAAGAGACCATCGAAGGCCCGCCTTATACCCCTCGAGAAGTTTCTGAAAAAGGTGCTCGGAAATATTGTATAGAAGGCCATGTCTTTTTTCCGAGGGCGGTTTAAGGAAACGGCTGCACAGCATGGGGGTCAGGGTGAGTGAGACAAAACCGGAAATC
>CAYTUL010000561.1:0-3077 GCA_964441135.1 uncultured Desulfobacteraceae bacterium
GTTTTTATTATCCCCGAGCACCCTTCTTTATTAACCATCTTTCAAAAGGCTAAAGTGTTATCAAAAGGATAAAGAAAAATGCCGGCGAGTACTATTGTGCAGCTTGCGCAAACCCATTTTCGAAATCGGGGATCTCCTTCTCCAGCCAGATCCTCATCCTTTTAAGGATTTTCATCTGGATCTGGCGTACCCTTTCGCGGGATATCTGATAACGCTCCCCCAACTCCTGAAGGGTGAGGGGATCATCTGCCATGATTCTCTTTTGGAAGATATCCGATTCCCGCCCGGATAATTTATGTGAAAATTCCTTCACCTTTTCAGATAATATCTTCTTCTTCTGCCGATCGGAGAGCAACTCATCCAGACCCTGCCCGGGCTCCGGGATAACCTCGGAATAGTCTTTGGCTGAGCCATCGCCCAAAGGGGAATAGATTGAAAATTCCGATTTTTTCAATCGTTGATCCATTTCAATCACCTCCTCCTCTTTCACCTTGAAGCGTTCCGCAAGCAATTTGGAATCGGGGATGACGCCCTCAGCCAGAAGTCTTTTACGCTCCTTTGCCAGTCCGAAAAAAAGTTTACGCTGGCTCTGGGTGGTTCCGATTTTGACAAGCCGCCAGTTGTCCAAGATAAATTTCATGATGGATGCCCGTATCCAGAATGAGGCATAATAGGAGAATTTGATACCTCTGTAGGGATCATATTTTTCTACGGCGCGGATAAGCCCGAGATTTCCCTCCTGTATAAGATCCAGAAGACCCCGGGTCCAGTGACGCCGATACTCGAAAGCAATCTTGACGACGAGTCGGAGGTTGGATACGACCAGTTTTTCAGCGGCCTTCTGGTCATGATCTTCTTTAAACCTTCGGGCCAGGCGAATTTCTTCCTCCCTTGAAAGCAGTTCGAATTTCTTGAGTTCATTAAGATAATGCCGAAAGGGATCGGTACCGCCGAGGGGGACAATGTGTGAGAATGTGGCTTCCATTTTCATACCTCTTTTATAGATTTGTGATCTCTATTTTAGGATTCCGCTGCCCTGATTGCGGATCGTCTGTTAGGGAAACAGAACTTATTAGCCATCATGCATCATAGAATGTTTTTCAAGGTTGTTTTATGGGGTCCTCCATGTATTTTTTTACCTAAAATAATGTATGGAGGCGGGGGATTTAACCGGAAGATCTGCTCAAAATCTCTTCAAAAACAGTGTCCTGCCTTTATGCCACTCTATCCGGGGACGAATCTTTTTCTAAAGAGCGTATATTGGCGCCGGGATCTTGGAGGAGCAGCGAATATGCATATGAAGAGGGCGGAAGGGATAAACAGGGATGGTTATCGAACCATATTGAAAAAAAGAAGGCGTTGTTCATTATTTGTTTTTCCTGAAACCTGACACCTGAGACCTTTATTTCATGATGGGTCATTCCAATGGCAAAACCTTTGAACTCTGACCATATTAAGAGAATATGGATTTCTACGTTGAATTAATGAGGCATCATCTGATATACAGGATCCACCGCATTTGTTTCTTGACTTTCGGCTGATACCGTCCATTATATAGTTATTAAAGCAGTGAACAGATAAGGAAAGATGGAGAAGATCATGTTTTTAAAAATGAGCAGGTTTTTCAATATTCTCTTCAGAAGGCATTCTGAAAAGCAAAACCTTTCGTTGTATCTCGATGAGATCGCCTCAGAGCGACTTGAACGGCTGAGGCGAAAACTTAAAACCCTTAATGATTCTCAGATCATTGGCCTTTCCCTGAAAGCCCTGGAAAGCAAGACGGATAGAATAATAAAAATGCATATCACGAAAAAGGCGCCTGAATTGAAAATGGAAGGACTGAGCGATGAAGCGATCGCCGATTACTTTAACCGCCTGGGTATTCCTGTACCCGCAGGTAAGGACCGGTGGGACAGTGACCTGATATCCTCGTTTATCAAGGAACGTGAGGAAAACCGGTCCTCTCATTGAAAGGCCCGTCACACGCCCTTTGACGGCCTTCATCCGTGACGACCACTCATCATGAGAAGCCCCTTCCAGGAAAACAATGAATGAATCACCTTACGAATGCGGACGATCAGACATTCCAGTGGAACATGACCAGTTCGAATCCCCGGCCCAATTGGACCGTTTTTCCTTTTTCTTTGCCCTTGCGGGTGACCTTGATCGTGTAACGGCCCTCCGGCAAACGGGCGTAGAACCAGGGACCCGAGGCCTCGGCTTTGAGAACCTGGTTGCCGTTACTATCATAGATCGTAATCGGTAACAGGGCCAGATAAGCCCCTGAAGTCGTGGCTAAAATGATCTTGAGGTTGTATTTCCCGGCCATCTTCTCCATCTCGGCCCTTTCTCCTTTGCCGGCACCGCCGGTCATGAAGGAAATCCCGCCCATTTTTCCGGTTTTTAGACCCATTTCCATGCCCGAAGCAGTGGAAGAGGCAAGATACAGGGCCAACAATGCTGAAAACATAAACACTATAATATTTCTCATCATGATCATGGTTGTTCCTCCTTTTTTATAGCCTATCTTGTAACGCTTTAGCCTTTTGAAAGATGGTTAATAAAGAAGGGTGCTCGGGGATAATAAAAACGGGGCACAGGGCACAAGGCGTAGGGCAAAGGGGAAAGTACAACCCTATTCTTCTGGGTTTGCCTTGAGCCTTGTCGAAGATCCCGCCGCTGTTAGCGGGGCGCCCTGAGCCTTGAGCCTCTTTTTTTATTGGCTTTCGCCCCGGGAAAGAGATTGCTGAGCACCCAAACTATTGAAAAGGACTAAATATTTACCCTATTTTTATATTTGCTCATTCCTGTCTACGGAACAATGGGGTAAATCCTGTATATTATAAAAAACCCTTCCTACCTGAAGTCTTTGAAAAAGATGGTGCCATAAATAGTTATTATTCTTAATATACATGCTCCAACCCATTTACCCCGCTGGCTGGTTCGTTATATTTATATACATTTTATACGTACGGTTGGTCACAAAGTCTGAAGCCTGTCCCTTTTCTGAGCATTCAATTTTATGTACGTCTGTGGATTATGCCTGTTATTCAATGTTGGGCAGAAGGTAGGAGGAG
>CAYTUL010000562.1:0-3077 GCA_964441135.1 uncultured Desulfobacteraceae bacterium
GGGAGGATAAGCCCATTATGTTCGGGCACATCATGTTTGCACCCACCTTTGCCTCAACCGTGGTGGGCAAAAACCCCTTAGAGCGGGAACAGGGAGACGATTGAAAAGTCCGGGAGGACCTCGAATTTGCCCTTTGCCGAGCAGGGAACGTGTTTCCGTATGTTAAAGTTAAAGGAGATGTCCGGACAGGTCCCTGCCCTAATGAAATTGTTTACATACCGCCCGGCCCGATAGGTCAAAAGGAATCCCTTCCCTCTCGCGAGAACTGGATATCCTCCCCCTTAAGGAAGGCCCTGATCCCGGTTGCCATCATCTCGATCTCCATGCAGGAGGAATTCCGGGAATCCGGGTAAAGCCTGCCGGCCTGCCCTTCTGCGGAAAAACCGGGTCCTGAAAGCAGAACCCGGATGATCCTGACACGTGAATCTATCACGGACCAGATCACACCCACAGATCCGTAGGGAGTTTTCTCGGTGATTGAAATTCTTAATAGGAACATGAACCTTATGAGATTCAAAGGGAGTAATAATAATGGGAATAAAAGATGAAGGCTTCCTGGATTATTTAGAAACCGTTGCAAACAAATCCTCAGAAGCAGATGTAAAAAAGGGTTATTCCTGGGAAACACCCCCAAAGCCAATCCCCGAGGATCAAATTGCTGAAACGCTGGAAGCCGATGTTGCCATAATCGGCGGCGGCATTTCAGGTCTCGGCGCCGGTGCGCGCTGCACGGAAAAGGGACTGAGCGTGATCCTGGTTGAGAAATATAAGGGACTTGTTGCCCGCGGCGCGCATATAGCGTCACTGGACTCACATGTCATGAGAAAGCATGGCGTGCATATCGACAAGCAGCAATTTGCGCGCGACTGGATGCGGATCTCCGGCAGCCGCTGCAGCGAAGATCATCTCTGGCTCTATATCAACAAGAGCGAGGCCGCTTTCGAGTGGCTTTGTGACCTGGGAGGTGACGACATAGCCGCAGAGCTATACGGCGGATATTACAAGGGCCCGGATTTCACGGAATACGCCGGGACCCATGTCATTTTCAAAAAGCCGGAAAGCACAAAATACAAACACTTCGGCGGGGCCATGCTGATGTGCGAGATCCTTCAGGATGTTATTTATAGGGGCGGGAACAAGATAATACGCAAGACCCGCGCCGAGCAGCTCGAAAAGAATGCGGACGGTCGTGTCTGTTCCTTTGTAGCAAAGGGCGAAGACGGCAAGTACCGCCGTTTCAAAGGCAATAAAGCAGTTATATTAGCAACAGGTGACGTCGGGGGCGATCCCGAAATGGTGGGAGCATTTGCACCCCTCGGCTTGAAGGCGAGGCGTAACGGCTATTATCCCCCGGGACTCAACACAGGTGACGGGCATAAGATGGCCTATTGGGCAGGCGGTGTCTTCGAACCTGCTTCCTGGGCCTTGTCCATGCATCTGATCGCCTACTCCCTCTATGACTTCTTCTTCCTGCATGTCAACCGCCAGGGCAAGCGCTTCATGAACGAAGATACCTGGGTGCAGGCAAAGGCTATCCGGACCGCCATGCAGCCGCAGGGTGACTGGGCCTTTTCCGTATTTGATTCAAAGTGGTTCCAGGAGGTCGGAGAGAGAGTGAACATTGCCGGCGGACAGTTTACCGAACCCCTGGTCGCTCTTTACGGGGATGAGTGGTTCTCTGATAAAAACGACGTGGGCAAGACCATCGAACGATATGTAAAAAAGGGTACCTGCTTTAAATGCGACACCATCGAAGAGCTGGCGGAAAAGATGGAGGTCCCTGTCGAGACCTTTAAGGCCACTGTAGACCGCTACAACGAGCTTTACAAGCAGGGCAAGGACCTGGATTACGGTAAACGCAGCGATCTGCTCACAAGCATCGACAAGCCCCCCTATTATGCCCTCAAGTACGGTCCCGCCCTTCTCAATGTCTTCGGCGGCATGATCACGGATGTTAAGATGCATGTACTTGACAAGGATAATAAACCCATTCCCGGCCTCTATGCAGTCGGAAATGTGGGAGGCGGCTTCTACGGTGTAGATTACCCGCTGCTTTTAAACGGCAACGCTCACTGCCGGTGCCTGGTCCAGGCAAGAGAAACGACCGACACCATTCTTGAAGATAATTGACAGGTATATTAAAACCGAAATTTCCCTTCCCGGCCCCGGCATCAGGGCCGTGGCCGGAAGGACCGGTTCTTTGATCAGGGCATTCACCTGCAGGGTTATGACCCGAGCCCCTCAGGCGAAATGGTCTTTCCCCAGTAAGGAATGAGGGGCTATTCGGCCACCGTCCCGGCCAGGACAAATCCTTTTGAATAGCCTCCGGTGCTTGCCGGCGTACCTGCAATGCGGGCCAGATAAACGTCCCCGAGCTCTTTAATGTGATCGCGGACGTTGTCGAAGTAGTTCAGATGCTCCTGCTCCTCGTCGATAATCTGTTCGAAGAGTTTCAGTGTCGTGCTGTCACCGTTCTCTCTGCACACCAGTGAAAATGTATTGTATTTCTCAATGGTTTTATCTTCAAGACCCGAATCATGGGCGAAGATCTGTTCGGTCTTCTGACCCTTCTGGACCTTGTCGGCGAGATCCGAGGTCGGCTCACCCCCCAGTTCCTTGATGCGTTCGGCGAACATCTCCGCATGGCGCATCTCATCAATGGCAATCAGTTTGACGTTCTTGGCCAGCTCACCATAATCCATATCGTCCAGCCCATAATGCTGGTTCATATACTGAGAAATGGCATGCAACTCCATGCTCCGGGCTTCATTTAATACTCCGATTACCTTGCCTTTACGTTCCTCACGGGTCTCTTTTGCCATAGGTGTGTCCCTCCTTTGTTAATTAGAGTCTTTTTTTTGACTTCTTCACTTTTATAACCCCTTCTTTGACTAGGGATCATTTTATGTACCCCAATCAGAATGTCAACATCTTGCTATAGAAAAGAATCCATACCTTGGAACCGGCGTCCGTGCTGAGCCATTAGAGTCTTTATTAGATTTAAAAACCGGGTCCTCAGGATCTGGTCACAGAGATAATAGGCTCCGCCTGAAAGGTTATAATAACCAAGCTATCAG
>CAYTUL010000563.1:0-3067 GCA_964441135.1 uncultured Desulfobacteraceae bacterium
GATATACAGATTGTGACTCCCAGCGAAGCCACGAAAATATTATCTACATTCTTATTTTAAAAAGGAGGTTTCCCATGTTCAAGGTAAAGGCCACGGTTGTTGACTTTTTGGGGGACGAGGAGAGGTACCCGTGTCACCACCAGTATCGGATGGGTGATGAATTCATCTTTGATGGTGCCGGTTTTACAGGAACGATATGTCCCAGCTTTGCCATCACGGTCGTTCCCAAGATGATAGAGATTCAGGAGGCAGGACCCAGGTACAGGGGCTATCTTTTCTATTACCCCTTTCTCTATTCCCCCTTGAGTGTGGATGACCCGGATTCCAAAAAATTAGACGGGCTCGGGTTCAGGAATGTCAAAGAGAACTACACGGAACCCAGATTTCATATGGCGAATCTGGCCGGCTCCGGGACCTTCGGCTGGCCCCCCAAGGAAGAACGATTCACCCAGAGAGATGTCCGGCTCATCTGTCCCGATTACCGGACCTCCGTGGTCGTAAAGATTGAGGCCTTTGACCTGAGCGACAAAGGCCGTAATCTTCCCTTCTTCCGCAGGGAGATGACTATCCTGGACAGGGTCCTCAAGAAGCCCGGAATCGATACAAAAAAGATCCTGAACGAATTTTCCACAGAGGAGATCGAGGATATCTATCCCGCCCTGGGCCAGGCCATGGTGGATTCCCTGTTGGAAGAATTAGAGCTCATGGGCTACGTTGCGATTCAAGAGGGAAAGGTCTTTGCCAACCAGAAATCGGAAAAGAAATTAGCAGAATTTAAAGAGAGTCTTTCACCGGAAGAAAGAGAGGCGCTCCATTTATAGCCTGCATCCCTGGAATCGTAAGACTTTTTGAAACTATAGGTGAACAACTTAAGTAGTGCTCATCCGGAAACTAACGTTTCCGGACTCGCGCTATCAGCACTCAGCATTCAGCGCTCAGCCAAAGCCTCTAAAAACAAGGGATTAGCTGAAGGCTGACCGCTGAAAGTTTTTTTGCCGGGGTCTCAATCTAATCAGTACCCGCTGACGGTATACAAGTAATTTTGCCCTGTTTTACCATTTTCTCGAAATAGGTGCCTTTCTTGGGTTTCCCTTTGAATTCCGGAAAGGCCACCAGATCCGGCTCTGCATAGCCTGCCTGCTCAAAGGCCTTCCTCCCTACTTTCATGGTCATGGCGTTTACGGCCAGCCACTTGCCAAGGTTCTTCAAGGTGCGCTCATTCCTGATGCCCTGGATCGGAGGATCCGTCACTGTCTCTGCCTCTGTCCAGGCATTTTCATCATCTGGATTTTTGCCGTCGATTGTGGTTATCATGCCCCCGATCCATGAGGACTGGGGCATGGGCGCCTCCCTGGTGGGCCAGGCCGCGGCAACCAGGGCCCCCCAGTGCACGGCCGTTTCCGCTATACGGAAGTGGTTGATTTCCTGTCCGCCGTATAGCATTTTGCCCTGGCTGATTACTCCCATGGCCTTGTACCTCATGCCGAAGGCGTAAGGGGAGAAGGACAGGGGCCCAAAAATGGCGCACTTCTCATGGTACATCCTGAACAGGCTGGGGACCCCGGCCACGTAAACGGGAAAGCCCAGCAGGAGCCCATCACACTCCACCATTTTAGGGATGATGGTCTTCATATCATCATCATGGTGCATATAGCACTGGTACGGGGCGTCAGGGGCGTCAGGACCAAAGCACTTCTTGCACCCCATACAAGGATAGAGCCTGCAATCCGCCAGGGATATATATTCCGTTTCCACATATCCCATTGTCTCGGCAGACTTCAGGCAGTACCTGACCATGGCCGAGGTATTGCCCTTTTTTCGGGGGCTCCCTGAGATCCCCAGGATTTTTACTTTTTCAGGTAATTTTAGAGTGATCTGCTTCTGCAATTTTATCCTCCTTCTTTTTAATGAATTCTATTATTCAATCGGTTTTGGGCGAATGCGCCATGATTTGAGATTATCTCTCCAATGATTTTTGAACCCCAAAAGACCCACCCCCTTCAGATCATGAGATTCGGCAAATATGTGCATATGGAAGGAAAAGCTATAAGAATGGCGATAGTCAATAGATCCATGACCAGAAACCATAGGGAGCCGGTCAGAATATCTTTTAATTCAACATCTGGGAAAAGTCCCTTTATCACGTAAAGGTTTATCCCCATTGGCGGTGTAATCACTGATATTTCGATCATCTTGACGAGTATGATCCCAAACCAGATAGGATCATAGCCCAGTTCCTGAACCACGATAGGATAAACAATGGGGACCGTCACCAGAATCATGGCAAGGGGATCGAAAAACATTCCCAGGGGAAGATAGAGGAGTCAGATGACAGCCAGTTCCAATAGTGGAGGAAAATGGAGGTTTGCTATAAAATCGACGATGAGCGGGACAACACCAACGGCAGTTATGAAAAGACTGAAAAGCCCCGCACCGATCACAAAAGCGAAGATCATGGCGCACAGTTTGGCCGTGTCGATGACCGCTGTTTTTAGGTTGGTGAAGGTGGACTTCCCCCTGATAATCCTGTAGATGACCATTAACAGGGCGATAAAGCAGCCTATGGTCCCGACTTCCTCCGGTGTGCCGATTCCCGTGTAAAGACCGCCGATGATCGTAAAGAATATCAGGAAGACCCGCCACCCTTTGGCAAGGGAGAAAATTATCTCTTTTCCTCCTACCGCCCTGTCCATGGTCGGAGCGATTCGCGGATTGATGCTGGCCCTGACATATACCATAGATATGTATATGATAACGCTCAATATGCCAGGCAGGATACCGGCGATGAAAAGCTTGCCGATGGATTCATAGGTTGCGATGCCGTAGATCACCAGGCTGATGCTTGGGGGTATGAGCAATCCCACGGTTCCTGCACAGGCCACCGAGCCCGTTGCCAGACGAATATCGTACCCGTGTTTTCTCATCTCCGGTATGGCTATTTTACCCATGGCGGCCGCTTCGGCAACGCTGGAACCGGTGGCGGCCGCAAAGATGCCGCAGGCCCCTATCGTGACCAGGACCAGCCCCCCCTTCAACCATCCGAACCACTTGCCGGCCAGGTCATAGG
>CAYTUL010000564.1:0-3063 GCA_964441135.1 uncultured Desulfobacteraceae bacterium
ACCAACCGTTCGGTTAAATGGCTGCCTATAAACCCGCAGGCCCCTGTAACCAGCACCTTTTTATTTCGAAGATCAGCGGGCATTTTCCATTTCGTGGGGATGGCTCGGATGGAATAGAGGAATCAGGTTTACTTGCCCGGTATGAATTTTCGGATCCGAATCTTTTTTCAGGGCCCCCCTGATTTCTTCGACACTCAACCATTGATCGTTCTTATCGCTCCTATAACTGAAACCCGCCGGTAAACGCTCTCCCTTTATACTATCCCGATCAGCCCACGGCACCTGGTCCTGCAGGATGACATAGCAACCGTTTTTTATTATAGTCCGGGCGCTGTCTTCCTTGCTGATCAGTTCTTCATGAACCTTTTGGGCCGAAAGGGAGTCTTCAATAGAGAGAGAGCATTCTGGGAACAGGGCCTTCAGGAGATCGATAATACGAACACTGGGTATTCTGGGAACAAAGATCTCCCCGCCTTCCATGGTCTCGAGCCCCTTAACAACCATATCGGAAACCTGTTCATTTGTGATCCAGAAGCGTGTCATCCCCTGATTTGCGATGGTGATATTGTCTCCCTTTTTAGATTCATTGAACAGGGACATGGCCGTCTCCAATGAACCTATGGCGTTTCCGCAGCGCACGCAACTGAAGCGGGTAGCACGAGGTCCGGAGTAAACATTTCCCTGGATAAATATCTTCTCGACACAGAGTGCCGTCGCACCGTAAATGGTCACAGGGTAAACGGCCTTGTCCGTGCTCAATGCCATAACCTTTTTAACGCCCGTGTCGATAGAGGCATCGATAATATTGCTCGCCCCCAAGATATTTGTCTTTACAGCTTCCAGAGGGTTGTATTCGCATGATCTGACCTGGCTGAGACAGGCGGCGTGGACCACGATATCCACGCCTTCCATGGCCCGCCGGAGACGATTGTAGTCCCTGACGTCTCCAATGAAGTACCGGATTCCTTTATTTTTATGCTTCCTGATTTCTTGCTGTTTCATGGCATCGCGGCTGTATATCCTCAATACCTTTGGGCGATACTTCCCTATCAGGATTCGGCAGAAGTGTCTCCCGAAGGAACCCGTCCCCCCCGTGACGAGAACCGTCTGATTCTCCCAGTCTATCTTCCCTTTGTCCGCGTTACCCTTAAACAGAATATTCCTGGCTTCATCAATGGATTTGTTTTTATGGTGGAGCAACCTCTTGATCTTGTTCAGGTTCAGGATATCACCCTTTGAATATCTACGCTGCCCGCCGTGGGTCCTCCTGGGCCTCACAAGGTCCGAGAATTCATGTTCCCAGTACCGGATAGTGGACCTGGGGAGATCGAGTCTCAGGCTTACTTCCTGAATCCTGAATTCCTTTTGGACTTCCGTTTCATTCTGACCGGAGAATTCTTTGAACATACTTTCGTTGATAAAATCTGGACTTGGTAAAATCATATTGTGTAATCCGGTTACCCAATAACACATAGAAGGACTCACGAATGAACGCCTCATTCCGGTCAATATAGTCCTTGATCATCTGATCCATCAGGGCCTTGTGTTCCTTGCACTCATTTTCGAAAAGTCCCCTTTCTTCCGGTACATCCTGGCCAAGGGATACCCGACGCAAAATAGAGTTCGTACTGTCCTTAAGCACATCGCTGTAAAAGTTCAGGGAACTTTTTAACTCGTTGTTCCCCGTGACGTAATGGATATTCTCCACCAGATTATTCAATTCGGTGCCATTGTGGTATTCCACATGCTTCAGGCCATCAAAGGGCGGGGTCTTGACAAGGGGCGGGATGTTTATAAAAGGCACGTGCCTCCCGATGGCGTCATAGACAGGACCGCTCGCGTCCAGATAACTGAATGAACAGTTCAGAAGGAGGTATAGATGTTTTTTTTCGGAAAAGAGCCGGTCTATTTCATCATTATTGAGGGACTGGAGATAGAATTCGGGAAACAGGGTTTTCCAGCCCACATCGCCATAGATCTCGACTTTCCGTCCTGTTTCAAGGTTCTCTATCACCTCATATTTCAGGATCTGGGCAGCCGAGTAATAGAACATATGGAGCCGACTATTGTAGTACAAGCGATGGAACTCATCGAATTGCATAATTTCAAGAATCATATATCGCAATGACATGTACCATAGGGTAACCTCTGTAAAAAGGGACGCCTCATCCAGATTATCGAAAAGATAGAGGAGGGATCGCAAGATGGGCCGAACATTCTCAAGTCTCGAATTGGTAAGGACGAGCAATGCGTAGCCCTCCTTGATTTCATGGAAGTCTCCGCTGGATTCGTAATCCTGGGGGATGGCTATGTAGCGAATATTTTGATGTCCCAGTTTCTTATCCCAATGGTCGTTCAGCACGGAGAGGTTGGAGAAGCGGTCAAAACGATCACAGTTGTAAAAGGACTTCATGAGGAAACCGCACGGGCGTAAATCGGCCGGGTCATTGTCGATGATCACATATTCAACACCGAGGTGTTTGAACAGGTGCATGATACTGACCCCGTTTTTGTCAAGATATTTCTCTATGACGTAATGGTTGATGGAGACTATTTTTTTAATCCTGTTTTTTTGGATAAACGCCACCAGGTCGGGAATTGAGATAGGTACGTCCCGGTCTTCCCATGTCCGGGTCACGCGATTAAACCCCGGATCCATGTTCATATACAAGATATTCTGTCCTTCAATGGCCTTCAACCTGTTATAGAGGCCCCGGTAGCGGAAATCGTCGGAGACGTTAAAAAACAGGATCCGGTCATGGGACCTGGCAACGTCTTTAAGGTCCTCGTATTGGGTAATCGTGTTGTTGGTAATTTGCAGGACAGCCATACAGACATCCAGGGTCTCACCAAAATCTCGATGCGCATCCTTCGTGCATGCCGCATTGACCTCCCTGACGGGCATCTCCAAAAATATCGGTTTCAGGGCATTCAGTGTCCAGAATAGGAGGAGATCATCCAAAGGACATTTGTTAAAATCAACGCTTACCTCGTGCCAGGTCACATTGCCGTTCAGTTTCCATTTCACGCACAATGTGCTTTCATATCTCCGGGCCTCTATTT
>CAYTUL010000565.1:0-3060 GCA_964441135.1 uncultured Desulfobacteraceae bacterium
GTCCAGGTGTCCGTCGACGGCTCACGGTCGGAGACCCATGATGTTTTCCGGGGCACGGGGTCCTTTACGGGCGCCCTGAGGGGAATTCGAATCCTGTTAAAAAATGGTGTTTCCGTTGGTGTGCGTGTTACGATCCATCGACATAATGTGAATGATCTTGAAAACATCGCACGTCTGCTTCTAGATGATCTCGGGCTGGCCAGCTTCAGCACCAACACGGCAGGAATGATCGGCTCCTGCCGGCTGAATTCCGAAGACGTAGTGCTTACGACAAAGGAGCGGGAGATAGCTATGGAGACCCTGTTGGGGCTCTCGAACATGTACGATGGGCGTATCATGGCTTCGGCCGGCCCCCTCGCAGAGGCACAGTCCTGGTGGAGGATGGAAGAGGCACGACGGGTTAATGCCCCGCCTTTTCCAGAGGGAGGCTCCCTGACTGGATGCGGGTGTTCCAGCAGCAAGATCACAGTCCGGGCAGACGGGGTAATCATACCATGCAGCATGCTCTCGAATTTGGGAATGGGCCGGATCAACAGGGACTCGCTTGAGGAGATCTGGCAGCATGGCCCCCCTCTAAAGGTGCTTCGGAATCGCTATCGTATTACCCTTTCACGTTTTGAGTTCTGCAAAGATTGTCCCTATATAAACTATTGCACGGGCAATTGTCCCGGATTGGCTTACAGCATAACCGGTCAAGTGGATCATCCCAGTCCGGACGCCTGTCTCAGGAGATTCATGGACAGCGGGGGAAGGTTGCCGGATCGACGTTTATTGGATATGGGGAACGATAGGATTGAATAAATATAATTAACAGAATCGCTTTTTATCCTATGATTATATAAACTGTACAGTTAAAAGTCTTATCATCCCTGCGAAGGCATAAATCCATGTGCCCTTCATTTTCCTGGATTCCCGCTTTCGCGGGAATGACGTTGCCACGAAATGTATATTTCTTTAAAATTTATATAGTTGGGAAGAACTTGGACTCTCAAAATATGAATAACGGCAGTGAAAAAGGGCTGGACTACCCCTTAGATCAGATATACTTTTACCTGACCGAAGGATGTAACTTAGCCTGCCGTCACTGCTGGCTGGACCCTAAGTACCAGAGCGGGCACTCGAATTATCCGGTACTGCCTTTAGAGCTTTTTGAGTCAGCTATTCATGAGGCCAAACCCCTGGGCTTACATGGGGTCAAGCTTACGGGGGGCGAGCCCTTGATGCACCCGGATTTTCTACTGCTTCTTGAGATTATTCGCAGAGAGAACCTGTCACTTAATATCGAGACCAATGGAGTGCTCTGTACCGCTGACATCGCGGCCGAGATCGCGAAATCCCCGGACCGGTGCGTCTCCGTGAGCATAGACGGGGCCGACGCGGATACCCATGACCGGCTCAGGGGCGTGTCCGGGGCCTTTGAAGGGGCCCAAAACGCGGTACGCAACCTGACGAATGCTGGTATCTCACCTCAGATCATCATGTCTCTTACGCGGAGTAACAAGGGCCAGATCAAGGACATGGTCCGAATGGCCGGGGACCTGGGAGCTTCATCGCTGAAGATAAACATCGTACAGCCGATTGCCAGGGGGAAAGCCCTTTATAAAACCGATGAAAGCCTTAATATTGGCGAAATGATCCGGATAGGCCGATACGTGCAAATGGAACTTGCACGAACCACGGATTTAAAAATAATCTTTCATTACCCCCACGCCTTTCATCCCTTGAGCAGTTTGGCGGCAGGGAATGGGTGCGGAACATGTCATATCTTCAGCATATTGGGCGTTATAGCAAGCGGGTATTACGCCCTTTGCGGAATCGGCAACCATGTGCCGGAACTCCTTTTCGGAAGGGTGGACGGGAATAGCCTGGAAGCAATCTGGCGTGGTAATCACATCCTGAATACCCTGAGGTCCGGGTTACCGGAGAAGCTCGAGGGCATATGTTCCCGGTGCCTGATGAAAACCATGTGCCTGGGCTCATGTATCGCCCTGACCTATTACCGGACCGGCGGTCTCTGGGCGCCTTTCTGGTTTTGTGAGGAGGCCGAGAGGAGGGGACTATTCCCGGAGACCCGGATTGGGGACAAAAGGAATAAAAATGAAATCACTGACAAATTGAAACCAGGGAAGGGATTCTGATGGCAGAGGATAATAAAAAGAAACCGGTTTATGAGAAACCCGTCGTGATGCCCCTCACGGGCATCTCCAAGGGCATGGGGACTGTTTGCGCCCATGGGAGCAGGGCTAACCCGCGCTGCAATATGGGCTCCATTGCAACAGGGCAATGTACTGACGGCAGTGCCGCAGTGGGTCAATGCAATGCCGGTTCCGGCTTTGTGATACCAAGTTGTAAAATTGGTGTCTTAGCGGTTTCTTGCTCCTATGGTGCTGGTGGTGGAACATAATATTCAACCGGAAATCGCGGAAGGAATCCCGAATATGACGGCATATTCGTCTTTTTGTCAATAGGAACAGGAAAAGGGGACAGATTTTTGCAAAAGGTTCGATCGTCACATGCGGGACTCAGGTTATCGGAAGGGACCGCATGGAAAATATTAAGTGGTGATGAAAGGGCGTCGGTTATGGTTTCCCGATTAGCCCAGGTGATGAAGCTGGAACCTATTCATGACCAGGAAGGCCGTATGCTTATCGTGATGGTCCGGGATAGATTCACCCTTAAACCAGATGACTATCCCGTGGATGATGACGACGAAGAGACCGGAATATTTTTTGGCCCTGTGATTATGGGAGGAGAGCGCATCCAGGAGGGCATGGGTTTTCATGCCTGGCTCAAGGATAAAAAGACCGATGTGTGTTTTGTGAATCCCGCTTACGATGAGGATATGCTTGTCCTGCAGCTCATGCGGATCGGCCATGTTATCCACCGGGATGTACAGAACCGGGGTGGATTTCTCCTGCACGGGGCCTTGGCGGAATACCGGGGTTCCGGTATAATCCTTGCCGGCCCGGCAAACGCGGGTAAGACAACCGCCAGCAGGAGGCTTCCGTCTCCCTGGCGTTCCATGTGCGACGATAACACCCTGGTGGTACGCGATAGGGA
>CAYTUL010000566.1:0-3059 GCA_964441135.1 uncultured Desulfobacteraceae bacterium
ATCCACACCCAAAGGACGTGGCCTTGATTTAACCCCAAATGGGCTTTATAGGTAAAGCAGGTATGGATAGAAAGGCTCCAGGCGTAAGGCTCAAGGCCCAAGGTTACATTCAAAAGAAAGGAGCAGTTTTATAGTTTTTCCTTGCGCCTCGCGCCCAGCGCCTTTTGCCTCACATTGCTATCTCCTTGAAAAGAAATATCATACCGGATATCCATCTTCAGGCGTAGTCGGATAACCATGACCTCTGCGATGCGGAATCTTTGACCAGCCTAAAAGACCGGGTTTTTTTACATCAAATGAAATAGATACTTCGGATTCATCGCCCTATGGTCTTTCAATGGGGCTGTCAATAGGTGCTAATTAGTTAATTTTGTTAATGATGTCAAGCCTTTCTTGATTATGATGCAGAAACAATGATGGGTAGTGCTTTGGGAATGATATCAACGGTGGCCGGGAGCAGGCCCGGTTGCTCCCCGTCCATGTCTAACAGAACTCTCTGATCCGACCAGGCTTCAACTTTTTTCCCCGTGAGAGATGAAACCTTTTTTACCTCGAGAATTGTTCCGTTATATAACCTATACAGGTTAATGAGTACTTCCCTGAGACTTAGATTTCCGATCACAGTCACATGGAAGAGGCCGTCATCTATGCTCGCTTCGGGAGCGATCCTCATTCCTCCCCCCTGGAACTGCCCATTGGCTACCGCGAAGTGCCAGCCTGAAATATAATGATCGAAGCCATTGTCCACCTTAAGACGAATCGTCTTTTTATCAAAGGTGAAAATGGTCACCAGGGTCGAGCGGATAAAGGAAATAAAACCCCCCAACGCCTTGCTGCTATTGTTAACCCTCTCAACAACTTCGCCTCCCAGGCCGAAGCTTATAACATTATGGAAGTATCTGGAAGAATATCCGCCGCCATGGTTCATGTATCTGATTCGCCCCAGGTCGATGGACTGTACCCGAAAATCACGGATTCGCCGGATCACTCTTTCGGGTTCTCTGGGGATCTGAAGGCTCTTTCTCAGATCGCACCCTGTTCCTCGAGGTATGAAAGCAAGCGTGGAGCCGGGTCGAATAGGGGTGTCCTTTTCCATGAAACCGTTCAGTATCTCATTGAAGGTTCCATCTCCCCCTACGCAGATAATTAGATCCGCTCCATCTTTAAGCGCCTCCCTGGCTAATCTTGTGGCGTCACCCTGAGCGGTGGTGATCAAGGATCTGAAGGGACCCAGCTTGTCTCTCGCAAAATCCCTGATTCGGGGCCACTCCTTTCCTGTGACCCCCATGCCCGAGTTGGGGTTAACAATAAAAAAGATTTTCCTGGAAGTTCTATTCATCTATCAAGAGCTTATCTTATACCGTAAATATATTATCCGCACAGAGAATAAGGGCCTATTCGGATAAGATCCGTTCAAATTAAGATCCTTGTCAGGGTTCTGTATCAACTGTTGAAGTTCCGTCTTGACCTGATGACTTTCTATCATATATTCGGTCTTGTTTAAAGGCTATTTTTCTTTTAAAGGATATACAGATACAGTTTTCAGTTTGGGTGAATCATTATTACTGTCCAAAATAATCAAACAACCCTCACTCTTCGAATTGAGCTTGTCCCGCCATGGCCTTTGGCGACGGCGGACGTCTCTGTAGTGATATCGTTTTTGGACAAGCGTGGTTATCCCTGTAATTTGACAGAGTTTTGAAATAGCGCTACTTTTATTTCATGAAGACGCCCATGAATATAGTCAGCCAGGTCAGGCGGACCATGGACCGTTTTAGCATGACAGAGCCGGGGGAGCTTGTTGTCGTAGCGGTTTCAGGGGGTCCGGATTCCGTGTGTCTTCTCCATGTCCTGGGTGAATTATCCAAGGAACTTGATATCGACATGGTGGTTGCCCACTATAATCACGGACTCAGGGAAGGCGAAGATGAATCAGAGACGCAACTGGTTAAAAAGATGGCGGAATCCATGGGACTTCCCTTTGTGACGGAACGGGCCCTTCATCTTGAACCCGGTGCTCCCTCTCTCGAAGAGAAGGCCAGAGATGCGAGATACATTTTTCTTGAAAAGATAAGGAAGAATTCCGGTGCTCAAAAGATTGCCGTGGGACATAACCTGAATGATCAGGCGGAAACGGTCCTTATGAGATTATTACGGGGAAGCGGTCAGACCGGGTTGGGCGGTATACGTCCCATGAGGGACAACAGGATTATCAGGCCGCTTATCGAGATAAAACGGGAAGACATCATGACTTACCTGAATGCCCGTGGCCTGCCCTATGCATTGGACAGATCCAACTTGGACACCGCATATTACAGAAACAGGATACGTCTCGAACTGCTGCCGCTGCTGCTAAATTACCAGCCAAAGCTTATAGACCACCTGGGTCATTTATCGAACATCATTCGAGAAGAAGACGGTTACCTGGATTCAAAGGCAGCCGCCTGGGTCAAAAGGGAATCCGTGAAAGACCCTCGTGGCAACCTCTCCCTGCAGGTCCCATCCCTGGTGAAACTGCATCCCTCCCTCAGGAAACGTGTCATAAGGATATTGCTTAAAAAAATCGGGAGAACCCTTTTTCATATAAGCCGCAACCATATCCGGGCGGTCTCCGGTATCATGAAGAGCGGGAATCCTCATGCCATGGTTAACCTTCCCAATGACACGATTGTCAAGAGGGTCTATAACAGATTGGTGTTCTTAAAAGGCGATGAACCGGTGTCATCGACTTTTCATTATAGCTTTGAGGGTCCGGGAACCTTTCCAATGGAAGAGATCGGGAGTACGATCATTATAGAAGAGATTGAAGATGGGCCTGACCGGCTGAAAGTCAAAAAAAACCATGAGTTCACAGCCCTTTTCGATGCCGATATAATCCGATACCCCCTGATTATAAGAAATTTCAACCCGGGTGACAGGTTTGTTCCCTTGGGTTTGAGGGGGCATAAAAAGGTAAAGGATTTTTTCATAGACCTGAAAATACCCTTGGACTTGAGGGCCGTGATACCCATATTAACAAGCCATAACAGTATCCTTTGGATCTGCTGATACAGAATGGA
>CAYTUL010000567.1:0-3059 GCA_964441135.1 uncultured Desulfobacteraceae bacterium
TGAGCCTGTATATGATCCGCCAGTCGCCCTCGCCAAGGGCGCGGGCCGCCGTAAGAAAATCCTGCTGCCTGAGGGAGAGTAATTCGGCCCGGACGAATCGCGCGGCACCCATCCAGCTTGTGAGGCCTATGACTATCATGATGTTGTAGATACTCGCCGGGAGAAGGGCCACCACCGTCAGGATGAGAAAGAAGCTGGGGAAACAGAGCATGATGTCCACAAGGCGCATGATCAGTGTATCAATAGAAAAGGCCCCCCTGAAGATGAGATTCGACGGGCCCGATCCAGCCCTTTTGATCCTGTTGGAGCTTAAAAGATATGCCGTTGCCAATATGAGTATCACGGCCCCGGCAATGAAGTCCCCCTTTGAAAGGAGGATCAGGGCTGAAATCAGGACAAGGGCACCGGCGACCTGGTCCCTTCTCACGAGATTTTGTCCGTAATACCCTGATATACCGCCCATGAGTATGCCCAGGATGACGGAAATACCCACGGCCACAAAGCCGACCGTCAGGGATACCCATGCACCCTGGAGCATCCTTGAAAACACGTCCCTGCCGAGCTCGTCCGTTCCCAGGAGGTAGACACCCAGCTTCGGCATCTCCCAGGGGAGCAGGGTCTCCGCCTTGGGAATCGAAAGCGGGGGCCTTAGCTTCTCCTGGAGCCTGACAAGGGACGGGTCAAAGGACGGATGATCTCCGGATGTCAGTACCAGGCCTGCAACGGCAAAGAGGAAAAAAATGAGGAACATGCCAAGGCCCATGAAGGCGAGCCTGTTCCTCTTGAGGAGCCGCCAGGACTCCTGGAAACGGGAACGGTGCATCGCTACCGCCTCATCTGCCGGATTATCACCGGGTGATTGGTATTTATCAGATTGTTTCGTCATGAGTCACAGATTATTCATTATCGGAAATTCAGTGTTTATGCTTTTGTGTTTTCCCTTACACCTTACACCTTACACCTTGCGCCCTGCGCCCTAAATGCCTACATCCTTATCCTCGGGTCAACGACCATATAGAGAAGATCCGAGACAAAGGTCCCCGCAAGAACCAGCACCGCGGATATAAAGTTGATTGTCAGGATTACCGGATAATCCCTCGCCAGGATGGCCTCGTAGGCCATCCTCCCCATCCCCGGCCATGAGAATATTGATTCGATGATCACGGAACCCCCGATTAGACCGGGCAGGATCAGCCCGAACATGGTGACAAAGGGTAAAAGGGCGTTACGCAGGGCATGCTTGTAATGGACCTGGTCCGGATGGAGGCCCTTGGCCCGGGCAGTCCTCACATAGTCCCGGCCCTCCACCTCGAGCATCTGGCTCCGGACATATCTCGAAAGGATGGCGATCCCGCCCGTGGCCCCTAACAGGGACGGGATCAGGAGGTGCCAGACCCTGTCCATTATCTGGCTGGGAAAAGCCGTCCTTGTAAGACCGAAGGTCTCCATGCCTATGACGGGGACGTGGAACCTCGTGACCACAAAGATGATGAGGAGATAGGCGAAAAAGAAACCCGGTATGGAGATAAGGAGATAGGAAATAAAGGTCGCGGAGCGGTCATAGAGCCCTCCCCTTACAATGGCAGAGCGAATTCCTATGGGGAAGGAAAGGGTCCAGGTGATGAGGGTGCCCACGATGAACAAGGGCAGGCTGTTGAGGAAACGGCCCCAGATCTTTTTGAGGACAGGCTGGTTGTCCTTCCAGGACAGGTTCCTGCCGGTGAAAAAATCCCGGTAAAAATAGAGATATTGCTCATAGAGCGGTTTGTCCAGATGAAAGGCCTTTCGAAACCTTTCTACCATTTCCGGCGTAAACTTCGGATTGAGGGGATTGACCTGGCTCGGCTCGCCCGGGGCCAGGTGGATAATCAGGAAAGATACAATGGACACAAAAAAGAGTGTGACGATCTTTTGTACGACGCTCCGGCCTATGAATGACAGCATGGCTTTCCCCTTTTCATGAGGTGAAATTAGGCTCCCTTGGAAGCTTTATCCATTGGTTAAAGTGGAAGTAAAAATCACCGCTCCGTGACTGTTTTATCTTCTTATAGACGGGATTCCCCCTGTCATCGGTCTCTTTGATGACGATCCTCTTATCGAGAATCGCGGTCCACCTGGCTACATAGAGAAAGGTGTAGGGCTGTTCCCGGGCGATTATCTCGTGGAGCCTGTGGCAGTACTCTACCTGCTTTGAGTGGTCGTATTCCTGCCTGATCCTGACGATAAGGTTATCGGCCTCCCTGTTCCTGAACCCGGCGAAGTTGAGCTGATTGGGGTTTGTCTGGCTGGAATGCCAGATCTGATATAGGTCCGGCTCTATTCCCATGCTCCAGCCCAGGACCAGGGCGTCAAAATCCGCCTTGTCCACCCGCTCCTGGATAAAGACCGACCATTCAAGGAGATCCGTCCGGACATCTATGCCGATCTTTTTCCAGGCGTCCTGGGCAATGGAAAGGATGGCCTTCCTGATTTCATTTCCCTGGTTGGTAATGAGTGTGAATTGGAGACGCTTGCCGTCCTTTTCCAGCCATCCCTCTTTGTTCGGCTTCCAGCCCGCCTCCCCGAGAAGCTTCAGGGCCCCTTCCGGATCATAGGGCACGGGTTTTACATCCTGATTGTAATAATCGGTCTGCTTGGCAAATGGGCCTGTTATTCTTACCCCCTGCCCGTAGAGGACATACTTGATGATCTTGTCCACGTCGATGGCCATGCTCAGGGCCATCCTTACCCTTTGGTCGTCAAAGGGCTTTCTCCTCATATTGTATGCTATGTAGGTGTACCCCAATCGAAGCCCGGAGAAGCTCTGATATCTCGGGTCATGGGTCAACCGGTCGACCTGGTGGGGCGGTATTCCCGCGGGCGGGCTGCCGCCTCCATAGGCGTCAATGGTTCCCCCGTAGAATTCCATTTCCTGGGTCAGCCTGTCGGGGATGATGCGAAAGAAATACCGGTGATAGAGCGGTGCACCTTCCCAGTAATCATCAAAACGGTCCAGGCGGATGAACTGGTCCGATTTCCATTGCCGGAACACGAAGGAACCGCACCCCAGGGGATCACGA
>CAYTUL010000568.1:0-3055 GCA_964441135.1 uncultured Desulfobacteraceae bacterium
CTCAATACTTTCGGGAGGAAAGATGAGCCGCACTTCATCTCCTAAAAAGAGTCCCATACCTCTTATCCTATCTCTGGAAATAAGGACGCTCAAAGGTACGCCCACGTCGATGAGCGCCCTTAACTGCTCACGCTCTTCCGTGAGCTGAATCAACCTCCCTTTAAGACTTTCCCCCGTTGAAGCATTATCAGGGTTTGTAGAGAGTTCTATGGCACCCGGATTGATGGCGATTCGGACGGGACCCGATCTTTCAGTCTCAACAGGGAATCTTATGCCCTCCTGCAAGACGCATGTCTTATTTCCTTTCCCATCGGACTCTATCCGGGCGCTGAAAATATTCTCATGGATGGAATCAGCCACCTTGCCCTCAAACATAAACACGATATCATCGGCCATCCTCGCGGCCTGGATCATGTCATGGGTGGTGAATATCACCGAGATCCCCTTTTTCTTGCTGATCTCACGGATAATACGCTCGATAGTAATCTGATTTTCCACATCAACACTTGCGGTTGGCTCATCTAAGAGTATGACTTCGGGGGAACAGGTAAGGGCCTGGGCAATGGCAATCCTTTGAGTTTCTCCCCCGGAAAGTTTATGGGCTTTCGCATCCCTGAATTCCCCCATACCGACAAGGCCGAGCATTTCCTCAACGATCTTCTTCCTCTTCTTCCTCGATCTTCCCCGAATCTTCAAGGGATATTCCACGTTATTGAATACCGTTGTTGTAAACAGGATGGGCTTTTGCTGGACGAGAACGACCCTCTGACGTAACCGGGTAAGGTTCTCGCCGTTGAAAACTACTCTTTGATCCCGGTAGAATATCTCGCCGGAGTCAGGGGGTAAAAGAAACGCCAGTATCTCTAAAAATGTTGTCTTGCCCGCGCCATTTGGCCCAAGAAGCCCATATACCCTGCCCCTTTCCATGGACAGATTCTTCAGGTTCAGGACTTCCCGGTTATCATAGGTCTTGGTCAGGTTTTTAATCCTATATAACATGGGGATTAAAGCCTTGTTCTTCCCTGAAAATAGTTGAAAAAGATATTCAATGCGAAACTGACCAGTAGAAGTATGATCCCCAATGCGACGCTCAGGCCGAATTCCCCCTTATCATATTCTAAGGCCATGGCGGTTGTCATGGTACGCGTGAACCCTTTGGCGTTTCCCCCGAGCATCATGCTAATTCCCACCTCGGCAATCACCCTCCCGAAGGCCATTATGACCGAGGCCACAATACCGAATCGAGCCTCTCTAACGATGACCCAGGCGGCCTGAAGGGCATTGGCTCCTAATGTCAAAGCGGTTTTCCGGTAGCGGTCGTCTATTCGGCTTATGGCGGAAATGGTAAAAGAGGTTATGATAGGAATAATCAGAAAGATCTGACCGATAATCATGGCTTTCTGTGTGTAGAGTAAATCCAGAGGACCGAAGATACCCCTCCTTGAAATAAACGAATAGACAAACAGGCCGATAACGACGGTAGGCAGGGCCAGGAGGGTATTTAAGACCGTTATCAGGAGACGTTTCCCTCGAAACTCATGTAAAGAGATGACGAGGCCCGCCGGAATTCCGATCATCCCGGCGAGGACCGTGGAAGCGGAGCTCACCTTCAGGGAGACGGAGATAATCTCCAGGAGCTCCCTGTCCCATGACAGGATAAGTAAGAGAGCGGACTGCAAGCTGTCGAATAAAAAGGACATATATATCTTTCTCAGTGACCCCTGTGTCCCTGAGGTGAATGGGTTTACGGGATTGCATCCGGGAAAAAGGCTTGAAATCCCTCAATCTTGTAACCGGCAATCAAGGCCTGGGCTCTTTCAGATACAAGCCACTTTGCCAGCCTGTCGGCCAGTTTAAAGAGAACATAGGGATATTTTTCAGGATTAACGGGGATAATCCCGTAGGGATTAAAGAGATCAGGATCGCCTTCACAGAGGATCTCGAGCTCCAGGCCCTGCTTTCTGCCGAATTTGTACTTAAGATACGTTCCACGATCCGACAGGGTATAGGCCTGTTTTTCCTCTGCAAAGGTTAAGGTCTTTCCCATACCCTGTCCGATGGAAAGGTATCCCTCTCCAAGACCGCCTGGATACTGAAAAATCAGTTTTATCTTTTTTCCCTTTTGAACGATTTCCCTGGTCTCCGTCTGCAATGGGAGCCCTGTTTTTCTCCAGAGTTCCTGTTCCCGGGTGTGGGTTCCGCTGTCATCGCCCCTTGACACGAACAGGGCCCGCTTTTCACCGATCCTTTTCATTGCCCGGGCCGCTTCCCTCATTCCCCTTATCCCTGCCGGATCTTTTTCAGGTCCAAGGATTACAAAGTCATTATGCATGACCCCGAGCCGATAGGCGCCGTATCCATCGGCAACGAACCGCTCCTCCCTCTCCTTGGCGTGCACAAAGATAACGTCCACGTTGCCGTCCATACCGTCCCGGATAGCCGCTCCGGTGCCCTTGGCAAATACCTTGACGCGGATCCCCGTCTCCTTTTCGAATTCGGGCAACAGGACATTGAGGAGCCCGGAATTTTCCGTGCTCGTGGTGGTGGACATTTTAAGGATATCTTCCGCCCTGATTGAGTGAACCGGGGTTAAAAAAAGGGGTAAAAACAGTATGAATATCCACGGTGATTTCACCTTCATTTCTTTCCCTCCTTATGAATAAATAAAATCATTATTGTAAGTATAAGTCAATAATTGTTTTTTTAAGTTGAGTTTTACCAACATCCCCTGCGCTTTGAGCTGTCAAGTTCTTTCACGTTAAATCAAATACGACGGTGAGTGTCAGGGGTATCTCTCCTTTAAAATATTTCCCGGGCGGTTTCGGAAAAGGGGCCGCACCTGTCACGGCCTGCAGCGCCGCCTTATCAAGGAGCGTGGATCTGGATTTTTTCATTATCTCCACTGCCTTGACGTCTCCCTCGGGCGTGATCATAAAACGCATCGTTACCCTCCCCTCAATCCGATCCCTTCTCGCCGCTTCTGGGTATCTCTTTTGTCCCTCGCTCTTCATCTTAACCATTTCAAGATAGTCGCTGGGGTTCATATAATCTTCTT
>CAYTUL010000569.1:0-3046 GCA_964441135.1 uncultured Desulfobacteraceae bacterium
CCTTAATGTTGATTCTGTCAAAGGGTTACGAAGAACAGGGATAAGGGGTAGGGAAATAAAGGTGAGAAGATGATCCAATGGCCTATCAGGTAATACAATATAAAACAATCGAGCGTGTCGGGCATGTTCGCATAATAGAAGACGTACGGGATGAAATGGAATTCAATCAGCTCGTGTACGAACTATCGGATGCCTGCTCGGCAATTGCTCTGGACAAGGATATATGGGTTGCCGTTCTGTCCGGGATAGAAAAGATCCCTTCATCAGCGGCGGGCTACAGGGCAGAGGGTGTTTCAGCCCTGTCTTTGACCGGACCCGTAGCCGATATTGAGAAACCGGTGATAGCGGGAATTCATGGGAGCGCCGTCGGCCGCGGCCTGGAACTTATCCTTGCCTGTGATATGAGGATAGCCGCGCGGGAATCCCTTTTCGGCTTGAATCAGTTGGAGTACGGCCTGATTCCCTTTGAAGGGGGAACGCAACGATTAGCCCGTCTGGTGGGAAAAGGCAAGGCACTCGAGATGATCCTTGCCGGAGAACTTATTGATTCTGAAGAGGCCCTCAGAATCGGGTTAATCAATAGGATCGTCCCGGGCCGGGATTTGGACCAGACCCTGATAAACATCGCCCGGGAAATGGCTGTAAAAAGTCCCATAGCCCTCAATTATGCGAAAGAGACCATTAACGCGGGAATGGATATGACCCTTGAACAGGGGCTACGCCTGGAAGCGGATCTCTATATGTTAATGCATACGAGCCATGACAGAAGGGAAGGTATCACGGCCTTTCAGGAAAAGAGAAAACCGAAATTCAGTGGGGATTGATGAACCGTTCCGGGAGAGACGGGTGTGGATGGTTTTGAGACTTTGATATATGAAAAGAGAGAGGGGATAGCCCATATCACACTGAACCGTCCGAAAAATCTGAATGTATACAACATCCAGATGCGAGACGACCTCTATGAGGTTCTCGGTGCCGTTAAGGATGATGGGGAGATAAGGGTCGGGATCTTCAAGGGTGCCGGTGAAAAGGCCTTTTGCGCCGGCGCGGATCTCAGTGAATTTCTCACTGCTCCGCCACCCGTCAGGGCACGGCAGGTACGCTTTCAGCGCGATATCTGGGGGCTCTTTCTGAGCATGCCCCAGCCCTTCATCGCCGCCGTTCATGGATACGCCCTGGGCTCGGGCATCGAGATAGCACTGTGCTGCGACATAAGAATCGCTTCGGAGGATGTTCGATTCGGGCTGCCGGAGGTCGGGCTGGGCATCATACCCGCAGCAGGAGGAACCCAGACCCTCCCCCGGGTAATCGGAACAAGTAAGGCCCTTGAATTACTCCTCACGAATCAGTGGATAGACGCTGAAAATGCCTATAAAATAGGACTGGTTAATCAGGTAGTCCCCAAAAAAGAGTTATTAGAACGAGCCGGCAGATTGGCCAAAAAAATCGCCTCCTTTGATCCGGATGCCGTACAGTCCGCGAAACAGGCGGTTGTTAAGGGATTGGATCTGACATTGGCTCAGGGCCTGGGTCTGGAAAAGAGGCTCGCGGCACGATTTCCGGGAAGGGTTAAGACAGAGCGAGAGCCGGAGCCGGTCCTGGTCTAATTTAATCCTTTGAGGGTGAACTCAAAACCAGCCCCTGTGGGGTCGGATATTTACCTGGACAGGATAGAAAGATGAATACCACGGATTTTTTAAGCATCGCGAGCGCGATCTGTCCCGACAGGGACCTCATCGTCTTCGATGATAGGAGGTCAACCTTTGAGCAGACGAGCGAACGTGTCAACAGACTGGCAAACGCTTTGGGTAAGTCAGGCATACAAAAGGGCGACCGGATAGGGATCCTCCAGGTTAACTGCAAAGAGTATATCGAGGCCTATTTTGCCGCGGCCAAATTAGGCGCCATTTTCGTCCCCCTTAACTTCAGGGCGAAGTCCAGCGAGCTGGCATACATGGTGTCCAATGCGGAGGCCAAACTTCTATTCGTGGGAAACAGGTACTTAGAGATGGTAAAGGAGCTGCTGCCGGAATTATCAACCCTCAAGGAATGCATATCCCTGGAGGCCAACGACAGCGGGAACCCTTTCTATGAGGACATGATAGAATCTTCCAGCGCGGCTGATATTACGGCCGAAATAGATGATGATGATATTACGATCCTGATGTATACGGCGGGTACAACGGGGCGTCCGAAGGGAGTTCCATTGAAACACAGCGGGTTTGTATCCTACGTATTGGAAAACGTGGAGCCCGCGAGCCCGGATATAGAAGAGAGAAACCTGCTTACCGTGCCCCTCTACCATGTGGCGGGTATGCAGGCGATGCTGGCAGGTGTATATGGCGGCCGGACACTGCTGATCATGAGACAATTTGAGGTCAAAGAATGGCTTGAAGCGGTTCAGCGGGAACGGGCCACGCGTGCGATGCTGGTCCCCACGATGCTCAAGTGGATCATCGATGATCCCGATTTCGGGAAATATGATTTGAAAAGCCTGCAAGTCATCACATATGGTGCAGCCCCGATGCCCTTTGAGGTGATAAAAAAGGCCATCCGGGAGATGCCCTGGGTCCGGTTCATTAATGCCTTCGGGCAGACAGAGACGGCCTCGACAATAACCACGCTGGGACCGGAAGACCACATGATCAAGGGAACCGAAGAAGAGATAGAAAAAAAACTAAAGAGGCTCACCTCCTCCATCGGGAGGCCCTTGCCGGATGTTGAGGTGAAGGTTGTGGATGAGGAGGGGAACACCTTGCCACCCAATGAAGTGGGAGAAATCCTGGCCAGGGGATCCCGTGTCATGTCCGGATACTGGAAGGATGAGGAGAAGACTTCGCAGGTCATGACCGGGGACGGCTGGCTTCGGACGGCGGATAAAGGCTGGATGGATGAGGACGGGTATATCTATTTAGCGGGTCGTGGTGACGACATGATCATACGCGGCGGGGAAAATATCTCCCCCGAGGAGGTGGAAAATGTCCTGCATTCCCATCCGGATATCGAAGAGGCGGCGGTTATTAGCGTACCTGATCCTGAATGGGGG
>CAYTUL010000570.1:0-3028 GCA_964441135.1 uncultured Desulfobacteraceae bacterium
GACCCTGGGCGCCAAGAAGATGGGGATGGAATCTTCCACGATTCTCCTGACCGGAGTGATCATCAACGCCTTTTTTACCGCGATTATCATGTTCTTTATCTCGATTACCGCCGATTCAAGACTGCATACCATGCTTTTCTGGCTTTACGGCGACCTTTCACAGAGCAATTATGGAGAACTGGTCATCATAGCCCCCGCCGTACTTGCCGCGTCATTCATTATCTATGCCTTTTCGAGGGACCTGAATCTGATCACTTCGGGGGAAGAAAACGCCCTTCACTTAGGTGTCGAGGTTGAGCGGACAAAGAAGATCGGGCTACTGATTATCTCCCTGATTATGGGACTCGTTGTCGCCTTTTCCGGGCTTATAGGATTCGTCGGCCTTATTGTTCCGCACCTGACGAGAATGGCCTTCGGTTCCGATCACCGACTCCTGATACCCACCGCCTCCGTTGGAGGCGCCGGCTTTCTGATTGCCGCCGATACCCTGGCGAGGACTGTGATATCCCCCAGTGAACTGCCCGTTGGCGTGATAACGGCCTTTTTGGGCGCGCCCTTTTTTATCATTCTGCTAAAGAAAAGAGGGAGTCAATGGAGCCGCTCCTGACCCTGAAAAAAGTCGGATTCAGGTATGAGAAGAAATGGGCCGTTAAAGGAATCGATCTCGCCGTGAATGCCGGTGAGATTCTCGGTATCCTGGGCCCGAACGGTTCGGGTAAAAGTACCCTCCTCAAGATCATGGACGGTGTGCTTCAACCGCAGGAGGGAGAAGTCCTTCTACGGAACTCACCCCTTACAAGCCTGGGGCGGCGGGAGCTCGCAAAAGAAATAGCCATGGTCACCCAGGAGAACCATTTCCGGTTTTCCTTCTCCGCCCTTGAGGTCGTGCTCATGGGACGTTTCCCCCATCTGAGGAGACTCCAGTTCGAGGGATTAAAGGATATGGAAATAGCCCGCGACGCCCTGCTGGTAACCCATGCCCTGACGCTGGCGGACCGTTCCATCCATGAATTGTCCGGGGGGGAAAGGCAGAGGGTACTCATTGCAAGGGCCCTGGCCCAGGAACCAAACCTGATCCTCCTTGACGAACCGACCTCCTTCCTGGACCTGAAGTATAAAAGGGAGATCTTCCACCTGATTTCTGCCCTGAGCATGAATAAAGGGTTGAGCGTGGCCCTTGTATCCCATGACATCGACCTTGTCTCACAGTATTGCCACAGGCTCATCATGCTGAAGAACGGATTGATCTTCAGGATGGGGGAGCCGGATACAGTGATTACAGCCTCCAATATAGAGGCGGTCTATGAATGCCCGGTCCTAGTGGATAAAAATCCCCTGTCAGGAAGGCCGAGGGTGAGTGTGAAATAAAAACAGGGCGCAGGACACAGGGCAAAGGCTCAAGAAAATTCTCTGGTTTTCCCTGCGCCTTACGCCTTACGCCGGTCCGCTAATTCTAAAAAGAGGTTGTTATGTATGTACATTTTTATCCATCGTATCTTAAGAAATAAGGTGAATCCATGATCGAATTCTTTATCAAAGGCGGGCCCGTGATGTACCCCCTGCTCGCATGTTCGATTATAGCCCTGACCGTTATCATCGAACGCGCCCTTTTCTGGATCAGGGAAGACATGCGCAGGGATCAGGCCCTTGTAGATGATGTCCTCGAGTTGTGCAGAAAGGGCGCCTGGGAAGAGGTGAGGACCCGGGTGGCGGGGTCCAAAGATTATATCATCCGGATCCTGGTAAGCGGGATTCTCCATAGGGAGTTCTCCTTGACCAAGGCGATGGAGACGGCCGCGGGGGATGAGATCAAAAAGATGCAGAGCTACCTCGGCGTTCTGGATACCATGATTACAGTGGCCCCGCTTCTGGGGATCTTCGGTACTGTTCTGGGTATCATATCATCCTTTGAGCTTTTGGGGGCCAGCGGCATAGAACATCCCCAGGCTGTTACAGCCGGGATTGCCCAGGCCCTCATTACCACCGCTTCCGGTCTCGGTATCGCCATCCTGTCGGTCTTTCCCTATAACTATTTTAATTCAAGGGCCGAGAATGCCGGCCTTGCCATAGAGAAATACGCCACCAGCCTGGAAATTGTCTATGAAAAACTTCTCCAGGTAAATTCCGGGGAAAGTAGAGGCTCCCATGAAGATTAATATTCAAACCGGGAAGAGACCCCGCATCGAGATGCTCCCGCTTATTGATATTGTTTTTCTTCTTCTCGTCTTTTTTATCTACGCGATGCTTTCCATGGCCGTCCACAGGGCACTACCTGTTAAATTGCCCTCTTCTTCAACCGCGAAAATTGATAAGGGCGCGCCCCTTTCTGTTACCCTCAGGTCAGATGGAACCCTATTCCTGGACAAGGAAAAAACAACGCTTGAAGGTCTGGGAGAATCTCTAAGACAATTGACGAGGAAGAGAAAAGAGGCCGGCATTCTGCTCTTTGCCGACAGGACGGTGTCCTATCAGGACCTTTTCAGGGTCATGGATGAGATCAGGATCTCCGGTATCACAAGAATCTCCCTTCAGGCGGAGGTCGATAAAGAGATTTGAGACGAATCCTTTTGGCCGCACTGTTGGCCCTGTCATTCCATGTCCTCCTTCTGACAATAGACCCGGACCGGTTCAAGGGGAAGAATGTTCAATCGCTGCGGCCCGAGCCCATCTCTCTCGCGTTGACCTATCGGTATCCGGAGAAGGCACCCCCACCCGTTATGAAGCAGCCGGAACAACCCAAGGAAGAGCCCCCACCCGTCAAAAAAGAACCGAAAAAAGAGGTCGTCCTAAAGAAGGAACCAAGAAAAAAACCGAAAGTGCCTGTCAGGAAGGAGCGGCCCAGGGAGGAACCAGTAATTCCCGATATTGAAGTACCCAGACCCCTCCCCGCACCTTTGCCGCCAAAGCCTGTAATGGGACTTTCCGATGAAAAACCCGCCTTGGAGGCGATCCCGGAGGCTTCGCCTATTATGCCGGGAAAAGAAACCCCCATACCCGTCGCACCCCCCCCTCCGCCTCTATCTCCACC
>CAYTUL010000571.1:0-3011 GCA_964441135.1 uncultured Desulfobacteraceae bacterium
ACCTTCGGGAGAAGAGGAACTGAGTAATTTCTACGATCAGATGGTCGAAAGGATGGCCGATTTCTACGGTCATATCCCCATCAAGGACGTCAAAGACCTTCTACGCATACATAATAAGTTGATTGATGCCGTGGAATCCAAAGAGCAGTAAAAAAGCGATTAACCCTTTTTCCGATTTTCCCGGATAACGCGGTACGTTGCCATACCTGATTCAATAACAGACAATTTAAAACAGAAGGGGATACGATGGGGAAAAAGCCTTTGGCAGTAGCCGGTTTGATCTTATTGTTCGGTTTTTTAATCGTCGGTCTGGGTGATGCGGCCTTCGCCGATAACGGGGGATCCGGATCGGCCCTGAAGACAAGCGGCCTCCTGGCGGCCATCCTGGGTATTGTCGGTGTCTCTATCGCCGGGTACCTGTCGGGTAAGGACTATGATAGCTATACGGGGTGGCAGAGGTTTACCCATGGGGCCGGGATGTTCTTCAACCGAAGGCCCTTTCGCAGGGATAAACCCACCTACGGCGTGACAGAGAATACCAGACGGGTTAAATGGGTGGAAAGCATCCTCAACCGCCTGCAGACCATGATGGGCCTCATGATGCCGCCGGACGGCGGGCCGGCTGAATGGACGCCCGATAGGGGCCCGGACGCGCTGCCAGAACCGGTCCGGTCCTTTTTTCTGGAAAGCCCGGACAGGTTCAAGCTGACCATGGAGGCGTTCGGACTGGTCCGAAAACAACACGAGGAATGGCCGAAATATGCTGACCGGTTCGCGATAATCGATGCATGGACCAATGCCATGGGCGGCTCCTTTGAGACCTGGGACGGAAAGCTGAATCCGGCTCATTTATACCCGCCCGAGCCCGCGGGGCCGCCTGAGGAGTGGGACTTTCGCGGCATTCACAGGGAGAAACCCCTTCCCTTTAAAAGCGAAGCCCACGCGTCCCAATTTCTTAAGAAGATCACCCATACCTTCGGCGCCACCCTTGTCGGCATTACCAGACTGAACCCGGACTGGTGTTACCAGGGGTCCCTGCGGGGCGTGGGCCTGGGTGACTACGAGGTTCCAGCCCATTGGGAGTATGCCATCGTGTTTGTCGTTCCCCATGAGTGGGACATGTTTTATGTCAATCCCACATACGGGACTTCCTATGATGCCTACTCTCTCCTGCGCGTCATAGCAGCCAGGCTTGAAGTCTTTATACACGAACTGGGTTATCCGGCGCGTTCCCATGTTCCGCCCTTTCTTTACGACATCATGATGCCTCCGGTGGCCGTGGATGCCGGTCTCGGGGAGCAGGGCCGAATGGGTCTCCTCTTGACCCCGGAGCTGGGATGCAACGCGCGTATCGCCTGCGTGACAACCAATATCCCCATGAAGGTGGACAAACCCGTGGATTTCGGGGTTCAGGAGTTTTGCAGAAAGTGCAAGATCTGTGCTGAGAGATGTCCGACCGGGGCCATCAGTCACAGTGATGAAAGGAGTATTGAGTACGGGTACAGACGATGGAAGATAAAAGACGAGCTCTGTTTCAAGGGCTGGGCGAGTATCGCGGCAAGCAAAGTAAGTCACGGGTGCAGGATCTGCCTTGCCGTCTGTCCCTACAGCCGGAAGAACAACTGGCTCCATACCCTTTCAAAACAGATAGACCCCAGGGATCCCACGGGCGTGGTCTCCAGTACGCTTTTATGGATGCAGAAGGCCTTCTTCAGGTACCCGGAAGCCAAGGACTTCCTGCCGCCGCCCGAGGGGAGAAACGCGACCTATCATGAACCGCCGGACTGGCTGCTTACCGAAAAGTGGTTCGATGTCAAGAAGACCTGGTAGAAAGGAGGACTGCGATGCTTCAATATTCAACGTTTTTTAAACCGATCTTCTGGACGATCATGGGTTTGCTCTACGCCCTGATCATTGCCGCTGCGCCGGTATGGGCCCGGGACATGGGTCTTCAGATGAGCTGGTGGAAGTGGATTCTGGCTGCAGTATGGTATGCCCTCCTGAGTTTCACCTTCGCAGGTTCCTTCACCCTCATGGGTGAAAGGGAGCCAGGTGCCTGGTATAGGTTTTTGGGCTTCAATCTGATCATAACGATCATCGTGGGTATCATATTTGCGCTTTTGATATTTTAGAGAGAACCCGAATAACGTAATAGCACGGGTCGCCCTATCCTAAAAACAGGTTTTGTTACGTACATGCAAGGTTTTAGGGAGGACCGTAAATAATCAAATATCTACCTGCCTGATTTGAGTTATTTGATTATTTACGGTCGTTCCTCATTTCCGGTGAAGCGACAGGTCGGCCGATTGTTTTTCATATATCGAGGGCAAAGCGAATTGCCCGCCCAACATCAACCCTTTTTTCTGGAGACAGGGATGTGATCAACGATCCAATTTTTTCTTTCAAAACGGTCTGCAGGTGATCACAATTAACAGCACAATCTCGGGGCAAACCGTCTGCTTTCGAAAGAAACACCTCAGATGGGATATTTCGGACCGTACTTGTGATGGGGGCGACGGTTACTTCGTCAAGATATTCTAAAACGGAATCTCGCGTTAGGATTAAAACAGGTCTCTTTTTATCTGGGCGTATAAACTTGTACCAGCGTATTTCGCCGTGTTTCATTCGTCGCCCCAAGCTTGTTCATTTTCCCAAACAGAGAACTCATCCGTGGCAACCGGTTGCCCTTTGTAGCCATGGCGGTGCCTGAGTTCAAGTTGTTCAATGGTATGACGAGCAAGCGCTTCGCGAAGCGCCTTTCTCGTAAAAGCAGAACGACTTGTATGGAGTTGCTTCGAGATGCGGTCGACCGCTTTGACAAGATCATCATCGAGGGTCATCTGAATAGTCCTCATATTACACCTCCTAAATGTGGATAGCTATAGCTATTCTAATCCACATCATAGACCCCGTCAAATCATTTTATACGGCCAATATTAATATTACGGTGTTGCAGCTTTTTGACGAAACGTTTGCTGCAACAACATACCACCCGTCACACCCTGTATCCT
>CAYTUL010000572.1:0-3004 GCA_964441135.1 uncultured Desulfobacteraceae bacterium
CTCCATTCTCATGGGATTGACGGCCGCGCTCCTTGTTCACGGCGAATTTAGGGGACGTGGCCTGGTTCGGGGGCTTTTCCTGTCTCCGTATATTGCACCCATTGTGGCCGTTACCTTCACTTGGAGTTTTATCCTGGATCCGCAGTTGGGAGTGCTCAACTGGTTGGGAGTGAATACGGGTTTCATCAAACAGCCCATCCCTTTTCTATCCCAACGCTGGTTGCATTTGAATATTATCGGCCTTCATCTAAAACTGCCTTTGGCATTGATTTCGGTCATCCTGTTCGAAGGCTGGCGATATTTCCCTTTTGTTTTCTTATTCATACTGGCCAGGCTTCAGGCCATACCCGATGAACTCTATCACGCAGCTGCTGTGGACGGGGCCAGTCCTCTTCAGCGGTTTTTTCACATTACCCTCCCCAGTCTGGCGACCGTGGTGTCCACCCTTTTCCTGTTTCGGTTTATCTGGGCCATCAACAAGTTTGATGACATCTTCCTGCTCACCCGAGGACAGGCCGGAACCAAGGTCCTGACAATTAAGGTATATGATTACGCCTTTGGAGAATTCAATATCGGAGCGAGTTCTGCCGTGGCCATGGTTCTCTTTGTCATCCTGGCAATATTCCTGGTTATTTACTTGCGCTGGATCTTAAAGGAGGGATAAAAGGAATGGGCAGGGAACGTATTGAAAGGGTCATAATCCGTATCCTTCGAATCATTGGGCTCATATTTTTTATCGTTATCGTGGTCTTTCCCTTCTATTGGATGATCGTTTCATCGTTTAAGCCCTTGGAAGAGCTCTTGCTTAACCCGGCCAATCTGGGGTTAGACTTCCAAAAAATCAACTTTCACGTCTACAAGGAGGTCCTTTTTGAACATGGCTTTTTGCGGTACATATCCAACAGTATCTACATCTCCGTAGCAACCGTCCTATTATCGGTAAGTCTTGCCATATTGGGAGGGTACGCGGTTACCCGGCTCCGTTTTCGCGGCAGGGGATTCATGTCGTTCAGCATCTTGATCATCTATATGTTCCCGGCCATTGTCCTGGTGATCCCGCTTTATGTCATATTCTCCAAGATGGGGCTACGGGATTCCCGCCATGTTCTTATCTTTGTCTATTTGGCCCAGACCCTTCCCGTGGCCCTATATATGCTTCGAAGCTATTTCCTGACCCTCCCGCTGGAACTTGAACACGCCGGTTTGATCGACGGATGCAGCCGCTTCGGCGTGATCTGGCGGGTCATTATTCCCTTATCCGCGCCGGCCCTCGCCAGTGTAGCCCTTTATACCTTTATGATCGCCTGGAACGAGTTCCTGTTCGCATTTATGTTTCTGGATACACCGGAAAAATTTACCCTGTCTCGGGGTGTATATCAGCTCGCCCGAAGCGTGCATCTTTCCAAACAGTTAGTCATGGCCGCATCCGTTATGGTGACCATCCCCATCATGGTTCTCTTTCTTTTTTTTGAACGCCATCTGGTCCGCGGTCTCACCGCCGGGGCCATAAAGGGATAGGATACATGGCATCGCTTACAGTGAAGCATATCTCGAAACAATTTGGAAAGGTCAGGGCCCTTTCCAACGTAGATCTTCATGTACCGCACGGGGAGTTCTGCGTACTCCTTGGTCCTTCAGGATGTGGAAAAAGCACGCTTCTCAATATCATTGCGGGCCTGATTCCTCAGGAGCAAGGCAGTGTGCTGATGGATGATCGATCCATCGATAATCTCGCACCGAGGGACCGGGATATTGCCATGGTCTTTCAGAGCTACGCCCTCTATCCACACATGACCGTGGCCCAGAACCTGAGTTTTGGCCTTCGAATGCGAAAGGCCCCCAAGCATGCCATCCATATCCAGGTCATGGAAACGGCAAGGCTGTTGGGAATAGAGTATCTCCTTCACAGAAAACCCAAAGAACTATCCGGAGGCCAGCGCCAGAGAGTAGCCATGGGCCGGGCCCTGGTGCGGCGGCCAAAACTCTTTCTGCTTGACGAACCGCTGAGCAACCTGGATGCCAGGCTGCGTGCCAATGTCCGACTTGAACTCAAACAATTACACAGCCATATTCAGAGTACTATTATCTATGTAACACATGATCAGGTCGAAGCCATGACTCTGGGGGATCAGGTGGTGGTTATGCGCGATGGGGAGGTACGTCAGACAGGGAACCCTGGAGAGATCTATACCCGGCCAGCGGATACATTTGTGGCCGCCTTTATTGGTTCGCCGGAGATGAATATGTTCCGCGGGCGGCTCGAGTGGAAAGATGGTCGGCCTCATTTCAATGGATCGGGCTTTTCCATCGATGTTACCGGGTATCCATTGAATGGGCAAGAAGGGGATGTCGTCCTGGGTATCAGACCTGAGGATATCGGCATTAGCGAGGATGAATCCTCCCTGCTAAAGGCAACGATAGAGATGATCGTGAACGTTGGTTCGGAGAATTACATCCATGCGCATATCGGCCAAGAGAATATGACCATACGGGCTTTAAAAGGCACGCTATTCCGATCGGGAGAGCAAATTTCCATTATCATCGATCCGGCCCGTCTCCACATTTTTCAAAACGGTCGAAGGATTTGAAGAAATTGTCCTTGATAGATCTCGCTGTATCTTTATATAGAGAGGAAGCCATATATGAAATCATTCGTCCTTACCCCCGCCGCCGGGAAACGATTAATCGCTAAAGCCGTAGCGGTACACCCGGCAATGCAAGAGTCCCTCGTCTCAGGAACGGTGGTGATCATCGCCGGAACCACCAACGGTTATGTGGTAGAAGAATTATTTGCGTCTATGGGCATCAAAGAGGATTTCTCCCGAAAACGCTTCTTTCGCGGAATAACCCTGCCGCCGGGAACGCTTACAACCGAGATGGGCCGCCTGCCTGATCAGAGTGGATTTCCGGGAGACGTAATTATAAAAAAAGGAAATTGGCAGAGAGGCAAAACCATTTACGATGTGGTTGACGACTTGAAAAAAGGTGATGTCATCCTAAAAGG
>CAYTUL010000573.1:0-3002 GCA_964441135.1 uncultured Desulfobacteraceae bacterium
AACTATCACGAGCAATATCCATGCAATACCCCATCTATTTAGAAGGACACCCAACCAGCCTATACCGAGTGCTCCGAGAAGACAGGCCATAAGCTGGGCATAGGGTATATAGCGTATATCAACCACGCCTAATTTTGGCGCTGTCATAAACATAACCCCTGCGGCCAAGAGACCGAACCAGAGAAACCCAAGTGGATGAAGCCGTGTGGAAATCCCCCGGGACAGGAGGCCAATGGTGCTGATCCCTGCGAGGATGATCATGGGTAAAAGGATAGTCGGTGCCACTTCTTTGAGGGAATGGATCACCCATACGGTATGATAGGGAGTCGTATACTTACTAAAGGCAAGAAGAGGGACGAGCCAGAAGGCGAGCAGGAAAAACCCCAATGCATATACTTTTACAAGGTAAAACATCCTCTTTAAAAAATCACGATGGGTTATTAGAAAGTAGACGGACATGGCTTCCGTGAATAACAGTGTGTATCCGTGACTGAATCCTACTAAGAAGACCAGGATTGCGTTCAGGATAATCCTGCGATTCTCAAGGATTCCTTTATAAAGACTACCAAGAAGGATGAGCGAAAGGGCCATGCTCAGGCTATAGGAGAACTCCCCGGCAAAAGTGCTCAGGATGTTACCACCCCACATGGAATTGGCGGGATTATAAAGAAAGGGCAGCATAAACACCGCGCCAATTGAGGGGCCCGGAAAAGGGCATGACAAGGAACGGAGCATAAGATAGGCAGCGACCGGCAGTAAAAAAGTCCCCAGGAGGGTTACGAGTTTGAAGGCTACCTGGAGCGAAACAAATGGTTTAAGGAAGGACATTATAAGGAAGGGGAGGGGAAAGTAGAATTGCAATATGGGAAAACCGGCGTAGTTAGCGGGAGTCCAGTCACTAATCTTACCCTGGGGCAGGATATCTTGTAGAAGATAGTCCGCGGTATAATAATGTGAGGCCGTGTCTCCACCGGTAGTGACGGTCTTTGTCAGGAGATAGTGCGGATTTAGTTGTGAGATAATAAAAATTTCAATCGCCAGGAGAACAAGAATCTCAAGAGTAATCCGGGGCCAGTTCTTCATCACGAAGGTCTGCCGCATAAGGTTCCGGGCCCATTTGCTTAAAATGGATATAACCACAAACAGGAGCACCAGAAGTCCGACGGCTATATAGACTGGATTTTCCATTGGGATCAGATCAACCCGGGTTTTTGTTGTGGTACGGTCAACAGGAATGTTGAGGCTGTTATAAGTAAAATAATGTGAATCACCGCGATCATATTCGGCAATGATATAAACTGCGTATTGGCTGCCCGCTCGACCTCTTCGATTTTTAATATTAAAATTGACAACGGCCTTTCCCTTTTCGAATAGTACCCTTTGAATAGGTTGAGAAACTGTGAGATCATCGGGAAAATGGCATTTCACAATGGCTTCCGGAAGGGACCTCTCAGGGTCTGTGAGTTCAGCCCGGATCCTTCCCCAGTCAGTTCCACTGCCGCGGGTGAGGGTTATGGAAAGGTCTGAGTCGGAGGCGTCCGGCGTACGGGCTATTGCCAGAAAAGCGGTTGAAGAGGAGTTACCGTCCGGGCTCTGGTAGGTCATGGTAGCGAAGATTGGAAAAGATCCCTTTGCCCCTTTGGGTAGTTCAAAACGGAGCATAAGAACCCGTGCCTCTCCTGGCGGGATCTGCTTTGCCACAGGAATCGTCTGTTTTTGTTTCATCAGTACCGCCCGCAGCGTCACTTCCAGAGCGGGTTCATTGCCTTTATTCTTGATATGGGTTTCCGTTTCGACATAACGATCCAAAACGCGGGTCGTCGCATCTACGGAAAGAGTAATCTCTCCAGCCCATGAGAGGTCATTACCAAATAGGGTTATGGAAGGGACGATGAATAGAAGGATAAGAAAGGATTTTATAAACGAATATTTTAATTGAAAGCAGGGACCATTCATTTTCGAAGGCCCCACAGCCAGAGTTCGAATAGCTTGCCGTAGCGATAAAAACCTTCATGGAACAGGTTGAATTTACTTTTACGCCGGTCTTCACAATGAACGGGGACCTCGATGATTTTCTTGTTCGATTTTCTGAGCTGATAAAGCAATTGTTGTGTGTAAAAGGTATGACGGTCAATCTTGTCGAGGAATGGACGTATGGATTCTGTACGATAGGCCTTGGCGCCGATGGAGTAATCACGATAGGGCATGTGCAAGAGAAAGTTGGTGCAGGCAATGAATAGATCACTGCCCAGGATACGTATGAAAGGTCGTTTCTGGCTTCCAAGCTGCTTGGAACCGACCACTGCGTCAAATTCATGAAGCGCCTCGATCGCTCGTTTGATAAAGTTTAACTCAAAAGAGAGGTCGGCGTCCAAGCATATAAAATAGGGATAGGCGGCTCTCTTCAGGGCTTCCGTAAAGGCAAGGCCAGGGCCCCGCAGAGGAACATGAAAAAAGATCACGTTGGAATAAGCTTTATCAAGTTCACTACCGATTAACGGGGTGTGGTCCGTCGATCCATTGCTCCCCAAGATTATTTCATAGGGACGATGAAGCGGGGTCATGTATTCACATAGTCTATCTACATTCTTATGGAGGATAGATTCCTCGTTATATAATGGGATAAAGACAGTGACACCCGATGACATATCCGGCAGCCTTTGTTGAAGTGCTTCTGAAATGGGATGAACATTATTACCATCCCTATGTTTTATTGTCAAGAAGTTGACCGGGTCATGCTTCACCATCGGAGGGACTCTTTGATCCACCATCAAATTCATATATCGGCAGTAATGGCCATGGATTTTGTTCCATCCTGGGCACCATCAAGGTTAAAAGGTTTCAGGTTTCAGTGTTCAGGGTTGTTTGTTTAGGTCCGCTGACCTTTGTGGACAGCACTTTACCTTACGCCCTGTGCCTTATGCCTCATTTATGCGCCGGAGGTTGAGATTGCGAAATCCCGCCGTCTATGCGCGGGAGAGGAGAGATCGAAGGCAACGCCG